>JAFDCW010000923.1 GCA_019312705.1 Deltaproteobacteria bacterium | reverse complement strand
GGTTCTGACGCGGCCCATGTCGCCGACTGCCGGTACATCGCGGCGACTCACAAGGACCTCGAGGAGATGGTGGACAACGGCGTATTTCGGCGGGATCTCTACATGCGCCTCGCGGGGAACGTGATTCGTTTGCCTTCGCTCGCGGAGCGCCCCGGAGATATTCCGGAGATTGGTCGGGCCTTCGTGCGGCGCTTCCTACCGGAGGGGCAGCTCCCGGAGACGCGAGATCGCCTCTACGAATGGCTCGAAAGCCCGGAGGCTCAGCGCTGCAGTTGGCCGGGCAACGTCCGGGGCCTTCAGAACGCGCTCCGCAACATGTTGCTGGGGCTTCCCCCCGGGATCGGTGAGGAGCGGGCGCCCCTGGCCGAAGGCGGCGGCGAGGCGCTGCCACCTTCGATCCGCGAATGCCACGCCACCATGCGTGATGTCGAAGAGTGGTACCTGGCTCGGGTTCTCGATCACACGACGGACAATCTCGCCCACAGCGCGCGGATCCTGGGCGTTGATCGGACCACCGTGCGCCGCCGCGCCCGGAAGCTCGGCCGGGGCTGACGTGGCGGGGTTGGTCTCGGGCCCTGACGGGCAGGAGCGCGGCTTCCGGAGGATCGTCTTCTTCCTGAACTGGATGGTGATCGTACCGACGGTCATCCTTCTCACCCTCGGCATCTTGATGCTCGTCTTCAACGAGACGCAGCTCAACGTCCTCTTCGGCATCCTCGTCGTCACCCTCGTCGGCGTTCTCGTGACGGGAGCGGTGCTCACCCTCGTCTTTCTCCATCGTGAGGCGAACCTGTCTCGCCTCCAGACGGACTTCGTCTCGAAGGTGAGTCACGAACTCAAGACCCCCCTCACGTCCATCCGCATGTTCGCCGAGATGCTCGAGAAAGAAGATGACCCCGAGCGCATGGCCGTCTGCCTCGACGTGCTCCAAAAAGAGACCGGTCGCCTGGTCTCCCGGATCGACCGGCTCCTCGACTGGGGCCGCATGGAGGCCGGGCGCAGGGTCTATGAGCGCCAGCCAGAGTCCGTTCGGGCCATCATCGACTCGGCTATCGAGGTCCATGACACGGCGACCCTCGGCCGCGGTTCCGAGGTGACGGTCTTGGTCTCGGGGGATTTACCGGAAATCGTCGCGGATCGGGCGGCGATGGTGGACGCGCTCAGCAATCTCTTGAGCAATGCCTGGAAGTATACCGGGGAGGACAAGCAGATCCGCGTCGCCGCCACCCGAGATGGCAAATGGGTTCGCATCTCCGTCGAGGACAATGGTCACGGCATCCCGAAGCACGAGTACCGGCGGATCTTCGAGAAGTTCTATCGCGTCGATGACCGGCTGGCGTCCGAGGTCGAGGGCTCCGGGCTCGGCCTCGCGATCGTGCACCATGTCGCCCGGGCCCACGCCGGGAAGGTCGAAGTCGAGAGCGAGGTCGGCGTTGGGAGTTCGTTTTCGATCTTGATACCCGCACGACGGACAGTGGAAGTTGGGGGGCTTGGGGACCCAGCCGATGGGGCGGTGGTGAGCTGATGACGAGTCGAATTTTGGTTGTCGAAGACGACGCCTCAATCCTCCTCGGATTGCGCATGAACCTCGAAGGCGCGGGGTACGAAGTTCAGACCGCGGCCGACGGTCAGCTCGGGCTCTCCCTCGCCCGGGAACATCGCTTCGACCTGATCGTGCTCGACGTCATGCTCCCGAAGATGAACGGCTTCGAGCTGGTTTCCGCCCTGCGGGAAGCAGGGGACCGTACGCCGGTGCTGATACTCACCGCGAAGAGCGGTGAAACAGACAAGATCATGGGGCTCGACGTCGGCGCGGATGACTACGTCACCAAACCCTTCGCCCTCGGGGAGCTCCTCGCTCGGGTTCGGGCCAATATCCGGCGCGGAGCGCCGCCACGCCCGGAGGCCCAGAGCTTTCGGTTCGGGGAAGTCGTCGTCGATGCCGGGACCCGGGAGGTCCGCATGAGGGGCGACCTCGTCGAACTCACCGCGACCGAGTTCGATGTGCTTCTCGCCCTGCACGGCGCCCGGGGGCGTATTTTGTCCCGGCGTCAGATCCTCGACGCCGTCTGGGGCACGGATCACCACGGGACCGAGCGCACGATTGACAACTTCGTCGCCCACCTGAGGGCCAAGCTCGAAGTCGACGCCTCGGCCCCCCTGCACGTCCTGACCGTGCGCGGAGTGGGCTACCGCCTCGTACCCTGACGCAATAATTCCGCGATCCAGGGCGCGCGCGATCCGGTATGCTGCCGCCATGAGTCGAGAGGCCCCCCTCACCGCCGCTGCCCGTTACCTCGCGCGCCACCCCGGCGAAGTCGCGCGCGTTCTACGCAGCCTCGTCGGGCTCCGGGTTGGGGTTCCCCTCGACGCCTTCCGTTGGCTGGCCG
>JAFDCW010000922.1 GCA_019312705.1 Deltaproteobacteria bacterium | reverse complement strand
TGTAGTACCCGAAGACCCGCGTGAAGCGGATCTTGAGGTTGACGCCTAGGGCTTCCTTTTCGCGCTGCTCGAGGGCCAGGACCACGTCCTTGCTCGAAGCGCTGAGGTCCCGGAGCCCGTCGAGGGCCGGGTCGAGGCCGGCTCGAAAGATGCCCCCCTGATGGGGCACCACCGGGGGCTCGTCGACCAGCGCCCCCCCGAGGGCATGGTGAACGTCGGCGCACGGGTCCGCCGGGGCCGCCTGGGCCAGGGGGTCGGCGAAGCCGCGGCCACCTTCGGCTCGACCCTCGAGCAGCCCCGTGATCACCGCCGCCGCCTCGAGGCCGTTGCGGATGGCCCCCAGATCCCGCGGCGTCGCGACGCCGAGCTCGGCCCGGGTGGCGAGTCGTTCGAGGTCCCCTACCCCCGAGAGGCCCTCCCGCAGGTCATCGCGCAGCGCCGGGTCGAGGACAAACGCCTCCACCACGTCATGGCGCCGCCGAATCGCGGCGACGTCGGTCAAGGGAGCGAGCAGGCGACGACGCAACAGGCGCGCCCCCATCGCGGACCGGGTCGCGTCGATCTGATGCAGGAGCGAGCCGCGGCGTTCCCCGCCGAGGGTTCGGGCCAGCTCGAGGTTCTTCACCGCCGCTTCATCGAGGACGAGCTGACTCTGGGGGTCGTAGACTCCGAGGCGGCGAACATCGAGGGTGACCCCGGGCTGAGTGGAACGCGCGTAGCGCAGTGCCTCGGCCGCGGCCCGAAGGCCCGCTGGGCCGACGACACCCCGGAGGCTTTCGTCGCCGGCGGCGAGGGCCTCGGCGAGCAGTTCCTCCGGGTCCGCCGTCGTCTCGGTGGACCGGGCCTCCTGGACGACGGCGTTCGGCAGTGCCCGGGCCAGATCATCCCGGAGCGCCTGGGCCGCGGAATCGGGCGCTGCGTTTTGCGTGTCTTGCGAGTCTTGCGCGTCTTGCGCGTCTTGCGCGTCTTGCGAGTCAGACCCCGCCGGCACGATGACCTCTCGGGGGTCGAGGCGAACGAGTTCGGCGACCAGGGACGCGCCATCGGCCAGCCCCGCGGCCCGAAGCTCGTTCGTCGAGAGCTCGAATGCGGCGAGGCCGAAGCCGCCGTCCTCGCCCCGGGTCACGACCGCGAGGTAGTTGTGAAGGCGGGCGTCGAGGGCGTCGGGCTCGAGGCAGAGACCCGGGGTGACCACCCGGACGACCTCCCGGGGCACCACCCCTTTGACCTGCGACGGCTCCGCCATCTGCTCGCAGATAGCGACCTTCTGCCCCTTCCCGAGGAGCTTGGCCACGTAGCCGGCGGCGGCGTGGTGCGGCACGCCTGCCATCGGGATCTTCTCGCCCTCGGCGGTCTTGCTCCGGCTCGTCAGGGTGATGTCGAGGAGCTGACTGGCGACGACCGCGTCCTCGAAGAACATCTCGTAGAAGTCGCCGAGGCGGAAGAAGAGGATCGCGTCGGGATACTGGTCCTTGCAGCGAAAGAACTGCTGCATGACCGGCGTATGCCTGCCCCCCTGCTTAGCCCGCCCCTTCCGCGCCACGCGTCTCCTACTCGAAACTTTGCGCGAGTTCGAAGGGGTCCATCGTGAAGCCGCCGAGGCCGCGACCGCCGCCGATGTCCACGGAGTACAGGATCTCGTCTGCAGGGCTGTACTGGAGGTCTTCGAGGAGGGTCCCGGCGGTGCGAATCAGCCCGGTCGGCATGTCTCCGACGACGAAGGAGAAGACGAGGTCATCGCCGCGGCTCGGGTAGTTCACGCCGACCGCAGACGCGAGGGTGAACGAGACGATGCCATTGTCGTAGAGCGTTCCGTTGAATGCGCGCCCCTGACGAAGAGGGTCGGCCATCGTATCGACCATGCAGCTGCCGTCGATCTCGCCCGGGACCACCCGGTGGGGGAAGCCGGAGATGCTGCCGCCGACGGAGTAGCTCGACCGGGTGTGGACCCGGTAGGTGACCAACTCGTCGTAGCAAACGAGCAAGAGGTCGAAGAGGTCGGTCGGTATCGTCGGCTCGTCGCACTCGAAGGGCAGCACCGCGCCGACGTCCACTCGCGGCGAACGGATGACGAGGTGGTCTTGGAACGCCTGCTCGATCGTGGGATCGATGAGCTGAACCAGCGCCTCGTCGCCGCCAAAGACCGCGCTGCAACAGGGGCCGAGGAGATCGCCCGGGGCCCGCTCCGGGACCGCGCTGGTGATCACGAGGAGGTCCCCGGGATAGCCCGCCTCGGGCTCCGAAGCATCGAGGCCGGCGACGTCGTTCCCGCCGAGCACACCGCGGCTGCAGAAGGGCACCTCGGCGTCGAAGACCACGTCTTCACCCTCGCGAGAGAAGCGCCCGCGGCCGCCGATGGTTCCCGGGATTTCACCCGCCCAGGTGGCGAGC
>JAFDCW010000921.1 GCA_019312705.1 Deltaproteobacteria bacterium | reverse complement strand
CGTCACCTACGATACCCAGATCGAGATCCTGGAGCCCCAGCAGCGCAATTACCTGGGTGATGTCGGCGCTTTGGTGCGCAAGCTCAAGGAAAACGGCATCTACACCATCGCGCGGATCGTGTGCTTCGCCGACCCGCAGTTGCCGGCCCGGCACCCGGAGCTCGCCGTCCTCGACAACCGCCGCAACCGGCGTGAGCGCCCCTGGACGAGCTGGGGCACGGCGGGCACCTGGCTCGACCCGTACAATACGACGAACCACGACATGATCATCGAGCTCGCCCGCGAAGCGGAGAGCTTCGGCTACGACGAGATTCAGCTCGACTACGTTCGTTGGCCGGTGGACGACGGTACCCAATACGCAAACTATCCCGCGCAGACCGACGAGCCGCGGTGGAGCATACTCAGAGAGTTCTTGAGGCGCATGGACGAGGCGCTGCACACGCCCATCGGCGTCGACGTCTTTGGCCTCACGGCGTTCGACTTCGGCAACCCGCGCCCCCTCGGTCAGAAGCTCGACGAATGGACTGACTACGTCGAGGTCATCTCGCCGATGCTGTACATGAATTCGATGCGCACCTGGGGCAGGGGTCAGACCCAGCGCGACCGTCAGCTGATCGAAGCGGGCGTCACGCAGCTGCGTCGGCGCATCGGACCACATACCGTCATCCGTCCGTACCTTCAGGCCTTTGAGGAAGGCGCCGACAACCCCGGCCCGATGTTCATCGCACATCAGATCCAGGGAGCTCGCCGCGGACGTGCCGACGGCTACCTCTTCTGGCACCCGGGGTCGCGGTATACGATGCTCTACCAAGCAGCCCGGGGCGCAGCCCGGGACGTGATGCGGCCCTTCCCCCTGGGGCGCCGGGGTCGGGCGCGACGGGCCGCGCTGGCCGCCGAAGAAGACTAAGACAGCGTGCGTGCAAGTATTCCCGGGCGCTTTGGCCCGAGATCTACCAGATTGAATAGGTGGGTCGCCGACGCAGTAGAGGGCGCGACCGCTCGAATTCGCGCCAAAACCAAAGCAAACTCGGGGGTCGGGGGGCCATCGGCGCCCTCCGGGGGGCTCCGTGACCGCCCGCCAGCGCGACCGGGCCCGGGCCATCTTGATGCTCATCGCCTTCCTGGCGATAGCGATTCCCCTCGGCCTGTGGGTCGATGGCATCGGCGGCCCCGAGGCATTCGTCGAGCGCTACGGCGCCGCCGCGCCGCTGCTGACGGTCCCGATCCACGCCGTCGTGTCCGTCACTCCCTTCCCAAGTGAGCTCTTCGTGCTCGCCAACGGGACCGCCTACGGCTGGATCCTCGGCGGTGCACTCGGTTGGATGGGCTGGACGTTGGCGTCGCTGATCCAGTACGCCCTCGCCTCACGGACCGCCGTCGACTTCGACGTCGACCGCCACCTCGAGAAGCTGCCGGCTCGGCTCCGGGACCTACCGGTGGCTCACCCGCTCTTCCTGATCCTCGGTCGCCAAGTGCCCTTCGGCTTCCACGTCGTCAACGTGCTCGCCGGCGTGAAGCGCGTCTCGTTGCTGCGCTTTGCCATCTGCGCGGGCATCGGCTCCATCCCCGGAGCCGTCCTCTACGCCGGCCTCGGAGCAGGCATCCAGTTGCTCTGAGGGGCGGCAGATTCTACAGGTCGCCGGCCTTCGCGACGCCGATCCACTTCTTGATTTCGTTCTCGATGATCTCGATCGCGCGCTTCTTGAAGGGCCGCATGATGAACGGCACGTCCATCGTCAGTTCGATAGCGCCGTCCAGGAGCTCGATGGAACCACCGAGGGAGAAGCCCTTCGCCGAAAAACCGATTATCGCCAGGCGCTCCGTGGTCCAATTGATGGTTGGTGAGTACTTCTCGAAGCGCTCGCTATAGCTCTCCCAGGCCTTGTCGGCCACGCGGCGGGCGGTCTCGAGGTCCAGATCGTGGCTGACGCGATGGTCCATAGACCCCAACTCTAGTGCCTCCCCCCCCCTGCCAAAGAATTGATCAAAAGCAACCCAGGCCACGCGAAGGAGCGGTGAGAAAATCAGCAACTCGCCCCAACGTCCCCCTCAAACAAGTAAACAAGTAAACCTAGCGTCCCCCAATTGCAGAAGGCGCTCAGTTGCGTCAGTCGCCGAGCGCCCCCACAGCCCCCGACCGAGGCGCACCTTTCGTGCGTCGACCGAGGAGGTGGCAAGAAGGCGACAGGGCGACGTCAGTCGACCCGAGCTGGATTGCCGCCGGGGGCGAGGAGGTAAGCCGGCGAATGGCGTGACTGAGTGTCTTCTAGTCGCTGCCGATGCCGCAGATGCCGCCTAGGCATGACCCACTACAGCAATCCGCGCCGAGCACGCAGCCGCTGCCGCCGAGGGGAATGCAGCCGATGGAGGTGTCATCGCAGATGCCGTCGAGGCAGC
>JAFDCW010000920.1 GCA_019312705.1 Deltaproteobacteria bacterium | reverse complement strand
CGATGTTGTGGGCGATGTAGGGGGCTTCTTTCATCGCTTCGTTCGGCAGCACGCTGAAGCGGTGGACGAGCGACGGGTAGAGCTGAACGCCGATCACCTGGGCCGCGGCGTAGAGGGCCACACCGCCGATGGCGAGGATGAGGCGTTGGCGCGTGGCCGCCGCGGCGACGAGGGCCGCCGAGATGAGGGAGATGACGATGAGGCCGTTGAGCGCCGGGAGCCGCGCCTCGACGTCAGCGTAGGACGCGCCTTGGACCGGGCCGAGGGTGCTGTAGAGCAGCTCGAAGCGGGAGAGCCAGGCTTCGAAGGCAAAGATCACCAGCATCGCCGCGGCGAGGCCGAGCAGGTGGGCCCGGGTCGGGCGCGTCACATCGAGGCCCTTGGGGCCAAAGCTGAGGCCGCCCCGGGCGCCGTAGAAGATCGCGCAGAAGAAGAGGCTCATCCCGATGACCGTCGACAGCGCCCCGGAGAGGGCGTGCAGGGCGGGCAGCTCGAAGACGTAGAAGCCGATGTCCCGGCCAAAGATGGGGTCGGCAAATCCAAACTCGGACGCGTGCACGTAGCGAAGCCAGGTCGACCAGTGCCGCGCGCCGCTGAGTCCCGAGAGCAGCGTGATGATGCCCATCGCCGGCCATACGAAGCGCGAAACGATGCTGCCCACGTCGATCTGGGTTTGCCCCGAGGGGTCCGCGAGGACGATGCCCTTGAGCCCCTCCGAGAGCCTCCTGTCCAGCATCAAGTTTGCCCCGAGGAACCCGTCGTATAGCAGGCCCACGGCTTCACCGAGGCCGATCTTGGCCCAGAGCATGGTCGTGAAGATCTGCTCGTAGCCGAGAGACCGGAACCACCTGAGGTCCACGTAGAGCGTGCCCAGGGCGGGCAGTGAGAGCGCGACCAAGATCAGCAACCCCATGGGCAGGATCCACTTCAGGAGTTGCTTGCCGCTCGGCGCGCGCTTCGGTTCGTCTTCACTCATGGCGCCACGGCGCTACCACGAACCCCCCGGGGTCACAACTCGCCTGCCGGACGATTGGCCTGGTGCCGGGGGCGGGGTTCGAACCCGCATGTAGTCTCCCACGGGCGATTTTAAGTCGCCTGCGTATGCCAATTCCGCCACCCCGGCAGGTGTCACGATCTCGGGAGTATGGGGATGGGGGGCGAGTTCGTCGACCATCGGATTCTCGGTCAGCCCCCACGTCCGGCCGCCGCCAGCACCGACGCCCCCTCAGCTCGCATCTAAGGTGGTCATCATCGCGTCGAAGCGGGCGCCGAGGGGTGACTTCGTCGACGCGGCCCTCTTCATAGAGGAAGTGCACGAAGGCGAGCCACGCCTCGACGAGGGGTGGGGCGACCTCTGGGGGGAGCAGCGTCTCGGTGGGCAGCCAGCGCAAGAACGAAGCGGCGTCGAAGGAGCTGAAGGCGCGCTCGTGGCCACCGATGCGCAGGTGGCGCTCAGTGAGGGTTAGCGCCGCCAGCATCGCCAGCTCGGTATCGAGCCCGCGCCCTTGCTCGCTATGCACGAATGCCTGGCCGAGCTCTGCGGCGACGCGGGTGCGGTGCCGCTCACGGACGGTCGGGCGGGGGAGGGGGAGCAAGGAGGGACGGGCGTCGGCGGAGTCGTTGCGCATGGGTCCTTGTCGGGCCCAGCGCCGGCGAGTTGCGTGTGACCTACGCTTTGTCGTTGACGTTGTCGTCAGTCGACCTACGCCTTCTCGTTGACGTCGACCTACGCCTTCTCGTTGAGGTCAGCCGAAATCGACTTCGATTTCGGGGAAGAAATCGAGGGGCGCGAAGCACTTCATCTGGGCGTCGCCGAGGCCGGCCACGACGTCTGCGAGGTCTTCACGGCGCAGGTAGATCTCTTCGCGGTGACCGTTGTCGTGCTCGATCTTGAGCGATAGCTCTTTGGACGAGGGACTGCGAAGGGCTATCTGTTCGACGAAGGGTTGGTACATGCGCACGTAGCGCTGGACGAATTCGACGACCTGGCCGTCGTCGAGGAGGTCGCCGCCGTCGAGGCGGAAATCATGGGCCGACTCTCGGTGAGCGAGGGCGCCGAGACATCGCACTTCGACGCTTTTCCACAGGCGAATGAGCTTATCGTGGTCCTCGCCGGCGCGGGGGCTCCGGCTCTGTTCGTCCTCCCCCTTTTCGACGCCTCGGCGAACCTCGCCGCCGATCCGTCCGTCGCCGTCGCGAGTGACGCTGATGACCGTCGTATCCCGGTCGGAGTCGGGCCTCTTGCGCAGGGTGAACGATGCGCGGCCGTTTCCGAGGGTAGCGGCCACGAGGGCCCAGTCCCCAACATTCACCACCTCGGGGACTAGCGTCTTGCCCAGGAACTTCTTCTTCATCCCGAGCGTGACCTCGAGGTCGGTCACGAACTCGGTCATCTTGCGCGGGCCCTGCCACTCCTCTTTGCGCTGGGCATCGAGCTGGTAGGTGACCGAGAGCCCTTCGGGCATCTGACAAACGGCTGAGATGGCGTAACCCTCGTCCTCCAGGGCCAGCTCGAAGAACGTCTCTTCGACCTCGAGGCGCTCTTTGAGCAGGAAGCGTTCGAGGGCGATGCGGATCGACTCTCCCTGGCTGTCGACTTTGCTCTTCGCTTCTCGCTCGAACTGGGCGAGGCGGTCGTCCAAGCTCGTCTTCTCCGCCGAGACCGCCTCGGCGATCGCCGCGATCGCTCGGCCGTTCACGAGGGCGGTCGCTTCCTTTAGCGGGTTGGACTTGTGGGCCGCTTCGAGGGCGCCCCGGCCGTCCTTGAGGTATCGGTCGAGGGCCCCGTGGCTGCGCTTGATGCGGCTTTGCTCGTTGGTGACCGCCGTGCGGCGGGCATCGATCGCCGCGTCGGCGTTCAGGCACGCGGCACCACATTCGATGAAACCCCGCAACGTGGCGAGGAAGTCGTAGTCGAGCGGGAAGCTCTCCGAATCGGCGTACAGGTAGCGCATTTCCCCAAGAGCGCGCGGAAGCGCGCCAGCAGAGCGCACCATAGCGCAACTCGATCGGATTCGTGCGCTTTCCCTGCATCGAGCCTCACCTGGTAGGCTCCGCCCGGCATGTCCGAGCTCGGCTTCGAGGATGTTCACAAGTCATACGGTGACTTTCACGCCCTCCGGGGGATTTCCCTCGAGGTCCGGCGCGGGGAGGTGTTTGGCCTCCTGGGGCCGAATGGTGCTGGCAAGACCACACTCATTCGCATCGCGCTGGACATCATTCGCCCCGACCGGGGGCTGGTCACGCTCTTCGGCCGGGCCCTCGACCGGGATGACCTCGACCGGGTCACCTATTTGCCCGAGGAGCGGGGCCTCTACCAGCGCCAGCGGGTGATTGACGTGATGGCGTATTTTGCCCAACTCAAGGGGCTGAGCCGCGTCGAGGCCCTGCGTCGGGCGGGGTTGTGGCTCGAAAAGGTCGGCCTCGCCGGTCACGAGCGGGACCGCGTCGACCGGCTCTCGAAGGGCATGGGGCAGAAGGTGCAAATTGCTTCGACTCTTCTGCCCGAGCCGGACCTCTGCGTGCTCGACGAGCCGTTCTCGGGTCTCGACCCGGTCAACGTGCAGTTGGTCAAAGACCTAATCGTCGAACGCCGAGACCGTGGACAGGCGACGATCCTCTCGACGCACATGATGAATCAGGTCGACGCTCTCTGCGACCGCGTCGCGATGG
>JAFDCW010000919.1 GCA_019312705.1 Deltaproteobacteria bacterium | reverse complement strand
GCAAGCTCTCGGAGATTCGGCGGTTGATCGGCGGGCCGACCTCTACTCGGCGGCCATCGTCATGTACGAGTGCCTGACCGGGGATGTGCCCTTCGACGCGGCGAACTACAACGCGCTGATCCAGGTCATCCTCAACGCCGCGCCGGACTCCCCTCGCGATCGGGGCGCGGCCATTGGCCCCGAGCTGGAAAAGGCGATTCTCGCCTGCCTCGACAAGAAGAAGGACCGGCGCCCGAGCACTGCTCGGGAAATGCTCGCGTTCTTGCGGGCTGCACGAAACCGCGACGAGCTCGCAGGCGCGACTCCGAAGGTGGCCCCCAACTTGGCCAAGGTGGCCCGGGACAAAGCCACTTTGGCGATGACCGAGGCGGGCGGGGAGGTGGCGGAGATCACGTCGCGCACAGCGTCCACGATAGCTGAAGAGCCCGTTGCGGCCGCCGTCGCGGATGCTCCTTCCGTGGCCCCGTCGAGCCTCGCCGACCATGACCTGGTCATCGCCCCGAAGGCTCGCGGCAAGCGCTCGGGCCCACCCAGTAAGCCTGCGATCCCGAAGAAGGACGTGGACGCGGACTACGACCCGTTCATGGAGACCGGGGAGGGCGGGGGCAAACTGCAGCTAGACGAGGCGGTCCTTGCCGAACCGCGGACGTCCCTCCGGCCGTCCCTCAGCCCCTCGTCGGCGGGCTTGTCCTCGCCCGTGCCGTCGTCTCCGGGCCAGCCTTCGCCGTCGCTTCCTTCGGGGAGCCCGGTGTCTGCCTCGGGGCACGGCCGCGGGGACGCGTCGCAGAACAGTGGCTCCTGGCGACCGGCGGCGAAGGTCGACAAGAAGAGCAATTCGATCCTCTATCTGGTCGGGGCCCTGGTCCTCGTCGGTGGAGGGATCCTCGCGGCGCGTTATGCGATGCTCGGGGACCCCGGTGACATCCCGGTCGTCGAGAGACCCAACGTGCCGGAGATCCAACGTCCCCAAGACCCACCGCCCGAGGTTCCCAGCGGCGGCCGGGTGACCGTCGAACTATGGGGGACCCCTCCGGGGGCGTCGGTTCGCCTCGATGGATTGCCGGCGGGGTCTTTCCCGATCCAAGTGCGGCGGGGGAGCAGTCACACACTCGAGATCACGGCCATCGGCTACGCGGAGCGTGAAATAGAATTCACCGCGACCGAAGACACCCGAATTCGGGGCAATCTGCGGCCTGCCACGGGAGGCGTGCCGTGATCGTTCCGGCATTCCAAGCATAGATCTGCTTGCGCGGGACCCTTGCCCCGGTACACTCGGGGCCGAGGAGGACGGGTGGAACGGAATAATCCCGAGGCGGTCTTCGATGCTTTCCTGCGGAACGCCACTGGCGGATCTGAGGAAGTGGTAGTTGTCGAGGAGGGTCGGGTCCTTCCCCGCGCCCAAGAGGCCCAAGAGGCCCAAGAGGCCCAAGAGGCCCAAGAGACCCAAGACGTCACCCGGAACGAGCGGCCCCCGACGGACCTCTCCGAGGACGACCACCCGACCGGGCTCCGGCCGCACCCCGCGGACCCCGAGGGCCCGTTCTCCGAGCAAACCGAGCCGAGCGCTCCGATCGTTCTCCTGACCGACGTGAAAAAGCCATCCGAGGGTACCGGGACGGTTCAGACAGAAACGCCCCGGTCCGTGGTCGCCCTGCGAAGCGACGAGATGATGCGCGTCGAAGCGCAGCTCGCCGTTCCTGACATTGCTCAGGTCCCCCGGCCCCTCGAGCCCCTCGCCGAGGGCAGCGAGCACGGGCAGATCCCCGCCGGAGAGCTCGATCGCATCCTCTCCGACATGATGGTGCTGGTGCGCTACGGCCACCACGGCCAGGTCCGCCGCCGCCTCGAAGGGCTCACCCAGTCCTACCCCGAGGACGTGCTGCTTCTCCGACGGATCGTCGAGTTCCATGTCGCCAACGCCGACCGCGAAGGCGCCATCGAAACGCTCTTCCTGCTCGCGACCAGCCTCTTCGAGCGCCGCAACACCCTGGGCATGCGCCACGCCCTCGAGCAAGTGTTGGTGATCGAACCGGAGAACCGCCGCGCGTACAAGTTGCTTGGGCTATTAGAACAACGCCCAGTAACCGCCACCGGCAACTAGCAATCGCGCCCACTCACGCCATTCGCCGGCTTACGTCCTCGCCGCCGGCCTTGAAATACCTTTGGTATTCCTGCGGCCGTCGCCTGTGGGCGCGCTCGGCGACTGCCGCAAGTGGACGCGATTGCCCCAACTGGCGTCGTGCTCGGCGACTGACGCAAGTGGACGCGATTGCCCCAACTGGGTCCGCTAGGATTGGGGACGCTAGGTTTACTTGGGGTGTGGCTCCTTTCGAGTGAGCTAAGCTGCGTCCCGGAGGTCGTGGTTTCGTTCGCGCTCGCGGTCGGCATGAAAACGTGA
>JAFDCW010000918.1 GCA_019312705.1 Deltaproteobacteria bacterium | reverse complement strand
ACCACGGGTCCCGCCTGAAAGAAACCGATGTCGAGACCTCACTTCGAGAGCGTGCTCTTTCTCTGCGTGGCCAACTCGGCGCGCTCCCAGATGGCCGAGGGCCTCGCTCGTGACGTCTTTGGCGAGTCCGTGCGTGTGCAGTCCGCCGGCTCCGCGCCATCGCGGGTCAACCCCTTGGCGGTGCGGGTGATGGGCGAGGTGGGTATCGACCTGTCGAGCCATCCGTCGAAGTCGGTAGAGACCATCGATCCCGGGACCGTGGACCTCGTCATCACCCTCTGCGCCGAGGAGGTCTGCCCCGCGTTCCTGGGTGAGGCCCAGCGCCTGCACTGGCCCCTCCAAGACCCCGACCGAAAACACGAGAGCCTCACCGACGAGCAGCGTCTCGAGCACTTTCGTACCGCCCGAGATCAAATCCGCGCCCGTCTCGACGAGCTCGCGGCTGAGCGCAGTTAGTCTTTGGGGTCCATCGCGCGCACCCATGAGTTGGTCAGGGGCGCGGCCCAGAAACAGGAACCAGTGCGCGCGCTTGGCGGCCGAGGGAGGCGGGCAGGTGGGAGGAGATGATCGGGTGTTCGCGATCGGTCTCCCACGGAATGATTGGCCACCAATGGGCCACCGCGGGCGGGGCCCCTGGCTCTATGGGTTCGCCGGCCCGGGGAGCGACCAACGTGATCCCGGCGTCGTGTGCCTCGACGACGAGGCGCTCGATGGGCTCGGTCCACGAATGAAGGGCCAGGTCGAAGGTGCCCCAGTGGACCGGCAGCATCACGTCGCCCCTCAGCATCTGGTGGGCGTGCACGGCTTGTTCTGGGCCTAGGTGCACGTCGGCCCAGAGGCGGTGATAGGCGCCGACCTCGATCATGGTGACGTCGAAGGGGCCGAGGCGCTGCCCGATCTCCGTGAACCCGGGGTGCATGCCCGTGTCGCCGCTGAAGTAGGCGCGGTGCTCGGGGCCGATGAAGGACCAGCTGGCCCAGAGGGTCCGGTCCTTGTCCGTGACGGCGCGTCCCGAGAAGTGACGCGCGGGAGTGCAGACGACGCGCACGCCGCCGATTTCCGTCTCGTCCCACCAGTCGTGCTCGGTGATTCGCTCGGGCTCGACGCCCCAGTATTCGAGATGGGCCCCGACCCCGAGAGGAACGATGAAGCGCCCGACTTCGTGCGCGAGGCTGCGGATGGTCGCCGTATCGAGGTGGTCGTAGTGGTCGTGGGAGATGACGACGGCGTCGAGGGGCAGGAGCGACTCGACTGGCACCGGGGTGGGGTGGAAGCGAGCTGGACCCATCGACGTCCACGGGGAGCACCGCTCGGACCACACGGGGTCGGTCAGGAACCTCTGCCCATCGATCTCGATCAGCATCGAGCTGTGGCCCATCCAGGTCACGCGGAGGCCCGACGCAGGTGCTGAGGCGAGCGTCTGCGCCGTGTTGGTGTCGATCGGCGGGGGAGTCGCCGGCGTGCGATCGGCACCGCCACCGAAGAACCACTCCCCGGCCATCTCGCTGATGGGGCCTTGCTCCATTGGAAGGTCGTTGACGAAGATGTCGGTCTCGAAGTGTGGGGATTGGCCCATGCGCTCGAGGCGCTCCCCGGTGGGCGCGGTTCCCATCGACGTCCACGCTGTCGCGAGGAGAACGCCCGCGCCGATGATCAGCAGTAGGCCGCCGCCTATGGCGACGCGTCGCAGCCGCCGCCAACGGGGGCTTGGTTTCACGGTCTGTTTCGGTTCGTTCGTCATGGCTCGGGGGCCTGAGCATGCAACGTCATCGGGCCGGGCGTCTGAACATCTTACCTGCGAGCTGCACTTTGGCTCGGACCACGAAGAACTCGTAGGCGTAGTAGTCCGAAGACCGACCGTGCATCTTCGGCTCTTCCGCAATCTGTTCGAGCACGGCCTGCGCTTCCGCGTCACCTGAGTACTTGGTGCGCAACTGCTCGATGCGGAGCTCCATGGGCGTGTAGAACTCGTCCCACCAGTCTTCGTTCGGCAAGGTGAAGTGGCCGACCAGTGAGAAGTCGCTTTCATCGATCTTCGCCAATACATCTCGCGCCCGGCCCATGCCCGGATACTCCGCGAAGCTCGCTTTCACGTCGGAGGGAGGGTCCTCCTTGCGCCAGACCGCCTCCGTGAAGGCGAAATAGCCGCCAGGGCGCAAGAGTGGATGATAGATGCGGAGGGCGCTCTCGACATTCCATTCGGACGGTGCGGGAACGCATTCGATCGTGTCCCAGTGCTCGGCGATCTTGCCGTCTGCGACGCGGAAGAGGTCGTAGAACGACGAGTGTTCGACGGCCTGATCTCTTCGCATCGAGCTCATCAGCGGGCCGAGGGTACCAGGGCCTCGAGACGAGGGCGGCACCGGATGCCGAGTCAGTCGTTCGGTGTCAGCCTCGAC
>JAFDCW010000917.1 GCA_019312705.1 Deltaproteobacteria bacterium | reverse complement strand
TCCCACACCGACGTCGGCAAGATCGTCTCCTTCCTCCGGAGCCTTCAGGTGAGCCCCAGCCTCCGGCTCGTCGACCGCCCGACGACCGGCAACGTGGCCAAAGGCCTCGGGCTCTTCACCGAACACTGCGCGACGTGCCACAGCACGGACCGTGAGCAGGCAACAGCCCCCCACCTCGAACACCCGGCATTCCAGGAGCTCGCGACCAACGGCTACCTCGAGCACTCGATCCGCTTCGGCCGCCCCGGGACGCCGATGGAGCCTTGGGGGGACCGCCTCGCCGACGAGGAGATCGACGACCTGATCGCGGCCGTGCGCAGCTTCGGCGCGACCCAAGGGCGAGGGCCCGGCGCCCCCCCCCAAGGCAACCGAGGCAACCAAGGCAATCAAGGCAACCACGACGCCCACCACAACCACGCGCACGCCTGGGAAAATCACCCAGGGGACGACGACGACCGACCGAACCCGGTGCTGGACGTATGGGCTCAAATCGGCGCCGACGAGCTGGTCCTCGGCCAGGACAATCAAGCGCCGGCCTTCTCCCTCCGGGGGCGCTGGTACGTCTCGGCCGAGCAACTCGGGCGCGCTCTCACGAGGCGGCAGAAGATGATCCTCCTCGACGCCCGGGCCATGAGCGACTGGCTCACGGGGCACTTGCCGGGGGCCCTGCCGGTTCCCTTCTATGCCGACAGCGACACCTTCGACCGCATCCCCGACGACGACACCTGGGTCGTGATCTACTGCGGGTGCCCGCACGCCGCCGCCGACCGCGTGGCGACCCGCCTCCGGGCACGCGGCATCGACCACATCGCCGTCCTCGACGAGGGCTACTTTCACTGGAGGGACAACGACTACCCGGTGGTCACCGGACCCGCCCGGGGCGAACTGGGCGCTGCCCGCCGCGAGCTGCGGGTGGACCTGCCGGCGCCGTGAAGGGGGTCAGCGGCGACGCATACCGCCCATGCGACCCCGGCGACCTCGGCGACCTCGGGTCTGGGGCTCGACGACGACGTAGAAACTGAGCCCGTACAGGAAGCCGTTGTCGAGCTGGTCCCCTTCGTTGGCGAAGGGCAGGAAGTCGTCGGCGGCGAGCTCCGCGGCGATGTCGTAGGTGCCCTCACAGAGTTCGGTGACCTGGTCGGTTCCCGGGATCAGCGCCACGGTGCGAGGACACGGCCCCGAGAACCAGACGACGAGCCCATGGGGCGTGTCGTTCCTTATGCCCACCAGGGGCCAGTCGTCGGGGCTGGCTGCGCCCTCTTGCTGCTCGACCGCCGGAAGAGCGCCGTGCTCGCCCTGCCGCCGCGTCGCGACCCGGTCGCTCATCAGCTGCGATTCTTCAGCCGCGAGGGGATGGTCACCGACATCGGTGATCTCTTCGATGGTCACGATCAGAGGCTCCAGGGGGGGAGGCGGCGGCGCACCGCCGCAGGCTCCCAAGGCCACCAAGGCCACCAACACTGCCAAGACCGGAAAGAGAGAGAGGGGCCCAGGGCGGACGGAAGATGTCGGCATCATCGCACGCCCACCCGATAGAGCTTGCCGGCCTCGCAGGTGAAGCGGCCTTCGTGCGGCACCCGGCGCCGGGCGGACACCACGATGGCGTGACCCCCGGGCTCGACGAAGAATGGGAAACGCGTGATTTCGGGGCCGCCGTCGACCTGCACCGTGACGCCAATGCCCGATGCTTCGACCTCGAAATGGCAAGGAGCCGTCGTGTCGGTGAGGCGCTCCGCGGCCACCTGAATGGGCTCGCCCATGGCGGTCTCGGTCCCGGTGGCCTCTCGAGGTTCAGACGAGCTGACGCCGTCGACGCGAACCGTCACGCCGCGGACGGACACGGAGACCTCCGCGCCCTCCCCCCGGGTCACGTCGATGAAGAGCACGGTCGGCGCACCGAGCGTGCGAGCCAAGTCGGCGACGCAGGTATCGTCCGTCGCGCAGGCCGCCGCGGTGCGACCGGTCGCGTCGAGGTGGGCAGCGGTGGCATTGGCTGGAGCGACGTCGTAGCCGTCGGCGCGGAGGATGCTCGCCGCAACCTCGAAGAGGTAGGCCGCAATGAAGTCGTCGACGCCCTCCGCGGTCGAGATTGCGATGGCGGACCGCGGCTTGCCTCCATCGTCGGCCCGGGCCGGCGCGATGGACATGGAGAGCAATACGCAGAGGGCCAGCGCGCCCCGTATCGACCAAGTCATGGCTCCCCCGCGATGTCTTCGAGGTGGTCGAGGCGCTCCATGAATGCGCGCACAACGTCGCGGGGGGCTCCTCGTCCTGGCAATCGCGTGCGCAGCACGTTGAGCTGAGCGGCTTGCACGGGGGTGGGATGGTCGCCGATGCGGCGCTCAGTCCGACGCAGGCGGCGCTGGGCAAACTCGCGGGCCGAGATCGAAACCGCGAGGGC
>JAFDCW010000916.1 GCA_019312705.1 Deltaproteobacteria bacterium | reverse complement strand
GTCCTGATCACGACGGGGCCACCGGGCGTCTCCGTCGGTGACGCCTGCAGTGTCACCCTCGAAGTCCGCCCCGCACCGGCGAACCCCGATGGCTATTGGTGCAAGGTCACAGCGACGTGCGCCGGACGGTGAGACCACGGCCATCGACACCGACGGCGCGTTCCGCCTGGACACGGCCCAGGGCCATCTTCACATCCGCGACGACGCCCGGGGCGCCCTCGGAGCCTTCGACATCGAGGCGAGGGTGACCCAGATCCAGTGAGGCAAAGAATCTCGAAGGGGAACGCCATCCCGACGAGAGACGGGTGTTCACGCTCTGCGAAATACGGGCAGGTCGCAGTAGGCCGATTGCGGGGGGTCATCGCTCTGACACCGACCTTTCCCGTCTCGTTTTGGCCTCAGCGTGGGGCACCTCCATCGGGCCGGACGGTGCGAAGGCCCGCGGCGAAGTGGGGTTGGCACGCGCGAGAACCAAAACGACGTGGTTTGCCGAGTCGGTGACATAGAGCCGATCCCCGTGGCTCACGATGCGGGAGGGAGTGTGGGCGCCACTGCCAGCGTCGACGATGCGCCACTCGGCGAGCTCGGCCCCAGTCTGAGCATCGATGGCGACCACTCGGTGGTTCTCGCTGTCTGCGACGTGCACGACTCCCGGAGTCATCGCCGCGGCTACCGGGACACGCAATGGCGTGCCCTCGGCTCCGCGAAAGCTGTGTTCGAGCCGGCCATCCCCGTCGAGAAGCTGGAGGCGGTGGTTGTACGAATCGGCAACGAGGAGGCCCCCCTCGCGACCGACGCTGACCCCCGTGGGGTAGTGAAAACCGTCGGGCCCGGTGCCTTCAGAGCCGACCCGAATGTGAGCCTCACCGGTGTAGAGATGCAGAGCGTGGTCGTAGAACGACGTAACCGCCAAGCGGCCATCGGGGAGGACGGCAATCCCCGCCGGCGACGCGGGCGCAGCGTCGCCAGTGCGACGTTCTACGAGGTCACCCCGTGGTGTGATCCGGTAGAGCGCGTCGTGCTGAAAGTCCGCAACCCAGAGGCTCCCGTCGACGGCGAAGGCAACATCCATGGGCCGGCCGAAGGAGAAGCCGGCCACTTCTCCTATGCTCGAGAGGAACCTCCCCTCGCTGTCAAAGAACTGTATTCGGTGATTTCCCGTGTCGGCGACGGCGATGCGCCCGTCAGCGCTCATGTCGAGGCCCATCGGGGTTCGCAGCTCCCCCGGGCCGTCCCCGGGCCGGCCCACCGTACGAACGCGGCGATAGGCCGGCCACGGCGAGGGACGAGCTATGACAGTGGACGGCCTCCCCGCGTTGTCGCCGCGGGGGAGCCGACCCTCCTTGGAATCACAGGCCATGGGCGACAGGCAGATTACGATCGTGAGCAACCACCGAGCAGACGCGATCGACGCCATCGCTCAAAAGCTCGCGCGGAAGCTGAGGCGAGCGGTGAAGTCGTCGTGGAGACCATCAGGCTGGGTAACCGGGAGCTCGACGGCGCCCTCGATGACGTAGCGCATGGTCACGTATTGAAGGCCCGGAGCCAACGCCCAGGACCAGCCCCCGGAGGGCGTCGGGGCGACCGCACCGCGGTCCTCGGCCTGCCACAGGACTCGACTCTCGAGAACGAGATAGACGAATCCCGGAACGCCTCCTTCGAGGTCCCCAAAGGGAAAGATGCGGTACTGAAACGAAAGGTCAGCGCGCACCTCATCCCCCGCGTCGAAGTCGTTCGCGGCCGTGCGTAGATTGTAGCTCAACGACGCGTCGAGCTCGAAGTCGAGCGTCTGCCAGGTTGCGATGAGGCCAAAGATCGGGTCCCAGGAGCCGGTGCCCAGCTGGAGGCGAGGGGGCAAGCGCCCGAGTTCGTCCGACTCGTTCTGGGCGCCGGTGGGCAGCTTCAATCCGGCGAAGGGGGCGAGGCGCAGCGTGCGACCGGGGCCGTCGAGCTGCAGCGCCGATACCCGGAGTACTGTCGACAGGTCGCCGAAGCCGGTCGTCGTACGATGGGCGCGCGCCCCGGACGGGAGCGAGAGCTGGACGTCTTTGTAGAGAAACGGGATCTGGCTAATCAGCGCGACGCGGGTGTGGATCCCCCAGACAATGACCGTGGGCACGGCGAGGACGTTCTCGTCGGCGGACTCGGGGCCGGGGCCGCCGGTCGCTCGGCGCCAGATGACCTGCTCGCGAAGGATCACCTCACCGCCATGAACCGGGAGTGCCGTGTTGAACGTGATGGGCCCCGCCTGGGCGGGAGCACCGTAGAGGGCGATCGCGGCAAAACTTGCGAGGGCCGCAAGGGACGGACGACGCACGCTCACCGAGCGTCGGCGCCCGTGACGCGGAGAAGTTCGTCGTCGCCGCGCCGGGTCACGGTACCCGTGATTCGAAGACGCCTCGCGCCGCCATCGACGAGCGCCCGGAGCCGGCCCAGAGGCCCGTTGCCTTCATCTCCGACGAGCCGTAGCGGGCGCCGGCCTCCAATTGCCACGGTCAAGCGCCGCCCCGAGGCGACCACCGAGC
>JAFDCW010000199.1 GCA_019312705.1 Deltaproteobacteria bacterium | reverse complement strand
TGAACCGGCTCCTCCATACGCAGCGCCGGCTCGAGGAGCCGCTGAAGGACGAGCTTGGGGACCGCGTCGCTCACCCCGACCCGGAGCTTCGAGGGTCGGCCGGTCGGTCGGCCCGCCAGCGTATCTTTGAGCTCCTGGCCGAGGCGGAAGATCTCGTCGGCGTATCGATAGACCAGCCGGCCCGAGTCCGTCAAAGTGAGGCGACGCCGGCTCCGGTCGAAGAGCTGCTCTCCGAGGGACTCCTCGAGGTTCTTGAGTTGCTCGCTCACGGTTGGCTGCCGGAGGCGCAGGACCTCCGCGGCCTTGGTAACCGTGCCCTCTTTGGCGACGACCCAGAAATAGAGCAAGTGGTGGTAGTTTACCCAGTCCATCGGAAATACCTATATCATAGGAATTGGCGATTACCTAGAATGGGCCAGTCGCTGAACTCGGCTCGAACCTTGGATTGCCGCCCGTCTGATAGGCCAAGCCTATCTTTGAGCACGAGATTATCTAGAGTTCTCGAGGACCTCGGGAACCTACATAGAGAGAGTGGATAAATCACTCCTCTCCCACTCCGATGAATCGTTCGATGCGCGCCTCGGCCACCCGTCCTCTTCGCTGGTGGTCGGGCCATGAAGCGGTACCAGGCCATCTTCGAGAGCAACCGCCAATGGGTTGAAGACAAGCGACGAGAGCAGTCCGACTTCTTCGAGCACCTCGCCAGCGGCCAGAACCCAGAGTTCCTCTACATCGGCTGCTCGGACTCGCGAGTCCCCGCGAACGAGATCATGGGCCTCGCCCCGGGCGAGGTCTTCGTCCATCGCAACGTCGCCAACCTCGTCGTCAATACGGACCTCAACGCGCAGTCCGTCATCGAGTACGCCGTCACCCACCTCGAGGTGGACTACATCATCGTGTGTGGGCACTACGGCTGCGGCGGCGTGCGGGCCGCCATGCAATCCGAAGACCTCGGTCTCCTCAACGGATGGTTGCGCGAAGTTCGCGACGTGTACCGCCTTCATCAAGCAGAGCTCGACGCGTTCGAAGACGAAACTGCGCGCTATCGCCGCCTCGTCGAACTCAACGTGCAAGAGCAGTGCGTTCACATCCTGAAGACGGCCTGTGTGCAGAAGCAGTTCCTGCGCCGCAAGAAGCCCACCGTGCACGGGTGGGTCTTCGACCTCGCCGACGGACTCCTGCGGGACCTCGACATTCCCTTCGATGACATCTTGAAGGACGTGCGACAGATCTACCGACTGGGCCCCGATGCTGGGTAAGGGTGCTGACCTCGCGAACATGACCCCGGCGGCCGACGCGCCGCCCGGAGGCCCAAGCAGCGGCCACCTCGGCAGCTTGAAGCACGATTTCCCCGCGTCGGTAGTCGTCTTCCTCGTCGCCCTTCCGCTCTGCCTCGGCATCGCGATCGCATCGGGCGCTCCGCCCCTCGCGGGTCTCGTCAGCGGCATCGTCGGTGGCCTCGTCGTCGGGTGGGTGAGCGGCTCCGCGGTCGCCGTCTCCGGTCCCGCGGCGGGCCTTATCACCATCGTGCTGTCGGCCATCGCCGGCCTCGGCTACGAGGGTTTTCTCCTCGCGGTGATTGTCGCCGGAGCGGTTCAAATCGCCCTGGGCCTCCTGAAGGCGGGAGTCTTCGCCTACTACTTCCCGTCGAGCGTCATCAAGGGCATGCTCGCCGCGATCGGGGTGATCCTGATCCTCAAGCAGATCCCCCACGCCCTCGGCTACGACGAAGACTTCGAAGGCGACCTGACCCTCTACTGGAACGGCGATCTCGGCGCGTGGCACGAGATCTCGTTCGCCTTCGAACACATTCACATGGGCGCGGCGATCATCGCCGCCCTCGGACTCGTCGTGCTCCTGGTCTGGGAGAGGGTCGACGTCCTCGAGGGACTCCGGTGGATGCCCGGCCCCCTCGCCGTGGTCCTCCTCGGCATCGGTCTCAACGCGCTCTTCCTCGCGGTCATGCCCGAGTGGGGTCTCGAGGGAAAGCACCTCGTAAGCCTGCCCTCGGGGGGCATCGCGGACCTCGCATCGCAGATCATCGAGACTCTTCTTTGCCTCGAGGCATTGGACAAGCTCGACCCATTCAAGCGGCGCAGCCCGGTGAACCGCGAGCTGGTGGCCCAGGGCGTCGGCAATATGGTCGCCGGGCTCCTCGGAGGCCTTCCCCTCACGGCGGTCATCGTGCGTGGTTCGGCGAACATCCAGTCGGGGGCGCGCACCCGGATGTCGGCCGTCCTTCATGGGGCGCTGCTGCTCTTCGCCATCATCGCCCTTCCGACCGTGATGGGCTGGATCCCCCTCGCGGCCCTCGCCGCGGTGCTCCTGCACATCGGCTACAAGCTCGCCCGGGTCGAGGTCTTCCAGAAGCTTTTCGGTCAGGAGACCGGCCAGTGGGCGCCCTTTGTCACCACCATCGTCGCGGTCGTGGCGACCGACCTGCTCACCGGGGTCGGCGTTGGCATGGCCGTCGCCGTCTTCTTCATCCTCCGGGCAAATCTTCAGGTCCCCTACTTCATCCACCACAGCGAATCACACAAAGAAGAAGGTCACCGCCGCCGCATCAGTATCGAGTTGAGCGAGAACGTGTCGTTCCTCAACAGAGCGAGCGTCAGCAAGGTCCTCCATGAGCTGCCCGAAGGCACCGTCGTAAAGATCGACGCCAGCAACTCGCACTACATCCACGCTGATGTCCTCGAGCTGATCGAAGAGTTCGCGGCCACGGCCCCCGGCCGGGGCGTCGAAGTCGATCTCGTCGGGCTGGCCAAGCTGGCTCCCCGGAGAGAGGGGACCGGCGAGACGGCGCCGATACCGCAGGGAAGCGGTCCCCTACGCCACTACCCGGCGGTCCGGGGCGTCCGGTAGTCGAGGCGAGGCCGCGACTACCCGGGCCGCCAGAGTTTCAGCCAAGGGAGGCAAACAACGTCATGCGTCTATTCCTGCTCACTCTCCTCGCCGCCGGGTTCCTATGGGTCCCCGGAACCGCCCTCGCCGCCGATCCAGAATCACACGGTCCCGCCGCGGATCGCTACGTTCTGAGCTTGCGGGCGGACTTCAGCCAAGTTCACAGCGAGTTCGAAGACTTCTTGGCCATCGGTGGCTCCGCAGGGCTGCACATCCCGATTGGCAGCCTGCCCATCGGTGTCGAGGTGATGGCGTCTATCGCCGGGGATGACAGCCATTTGATCGCAACGAACGACCTCTCCCTCCGCTACTACTTGCCCGCCTCCGGGGGCGGTCCGGACCGGTCACTGCAACCCTTCCTGAAGGCCGGCCCCACGCTGAGCGTGGCGCTCTGGGACGGGCAGGACACCGGGGTGACCGCCGGCGGGGTCGTTGGCCTGGGGCTGCACACTTGGTTCTCCGACCTCTACGGCCTGACCTTCGAGTTCACCTACCGCATCAAGGGCGGTGATGAACTGCGCCAGACGATGATCTTGTCGGTAGGGTTGGCCCTTGGGCTCTAAATGGGCCTCCGGTGAATAAGAGGGGCTGGACGCCCGTCCCGCCCCCGCACCACCCGCAGTAGCGTCACGACGAAATGGCGGCGAGACATCGAGCGATCCCGATGCACTCCTCATAAAAGGGGCGTATTGGCGGTCGTTATTCGCCCTATCGGCATGACGGCCATGATCGCGTATGCTCGCCCGCAACTCGGAGACCCTCATGAACAAGCTCATCGTATCGTCCGCCATCGTCCTCGCATCCTGCCTCCTGCTGGCGGCGCCGGCCTCCGCGCGGGAGTGCGAGGATGTCACCATGCCCAACTCCGTTCGCGTCGACGGGCAGCGCCTCACGCTGAACGGCATGGGCATCCGCGAGGCGACGGTATTCAACGTCAACGTCTACATCGCCGGGCTCTACGTCGAAGGCGAGCGTTCACGCAACGCCAACGACCTGCTCGACACCGCCAAGCGCAAGCGCCTGGTCCTGCACTTCGTCCGCGACGTCGATGGCAGCGACATCACCGAAGCCTTCAGCGAAGGCTTCCAGTCTTCCGCGGGCTCCAACCTCTCGTCGATGCGAGGCAACATCCGTCGCCTCAACGGATGGATGACCGACATGGAAGAGGGCGACGTCATGCAGTTCACCTACGTTCCGGGCACGGGCCTGCGGGTGGACGTGAAGGGCCGCAACAAGGGGACCATCGAAGGCGACGACTTCGCCCGCGCGTTCTTCGGCATCTGGCTCGGCAGCTCGCCCCCCAACAGTGGCCTCAAGCGCGGCCTCCTCGGCGGCAGCTGCGGCTGACTTCTAACTCGTCTGCGCGCATACGAACGAGGGGCCCCAGACGGTTCACGGGCGATGGGAAGACTCCGGACCTCCTGTGAAGCCGGGATGACGCCCCATGGGGAGTGGAGGCCCCAAGGTGGTCGCCTGGCACGACGGCTACTCCCGGCGCCACTACGGTCGGCCTGACGGCTCGGCACGCCTCCGGCGCGCTTTCGCCTCGGGCCGCCCTTCGTGGCGCCTTCTTGTTGAGGCCTCGGGCCGGCCTTCGCGGCGCCTTCTTGTTGAGGTTGCCATTGACAGATGTGGGTACATGTAGGACATGCCCGGCCTGTTCGTCCGGATTTCCGGGAGGAAAGTCATGTCATCCCTCATCTCGCGTGGCCCGCTCACGCTCCTCATCGGTTCCGCTTTGCTCATCGGCTGCGCCGCCGAAGGCGCCCGCACTCCAATCGGGGTCCAGGACAAACAAGAGGCCCTCGAGGGCGCCGTCTGCCTCGCCGACGGGGAATGCGATTGGGGTGAGCTCTGTGACTTCCGCGTCTGCATCCCGGAGGGGCCGCCATGCCCGGCCGAGGGCCTGTGCCGGGCGCAGAGGCGCTTCTACGACAACGAACGCCTCGCCATCCCGGACGCCGATCCGAGTGGCGTCGATGCTTCGATCCTCGTCGACCGACCGGCGACGAGCGTGGCGCGGCTGCACGTAGGCGTCACGGTCGCTCATACCTGGCGAGGGGACCTGCGAGTCGTCCTGCGCTCCCCGGGCGGTACCGAGCGGGTACTGCACGACCGTGTCGGCGGCGGACAAGACAACCTGTCGATCTTTGAAGACGTGACGGCGGCCTTCGAAGGAGAAGCTGCCGACGGTCTATGGACCCTCCGAGTGAGCGACCACGCAGCGCGCGACATCGGGCACCTCGCCACCTGGCGCCTCGAGTTCGGTTTCGCGGCGGCCCCCACAGACCCCCCGAACCCCGCGACCGACATCTGGGCTACCGTCGAGCTCCCGTCGACCGAGAGCGCGCACCCGTACGCAAACGACACCGACGAAGTAACCGACCTGCGCCGCTTCTCCGGCGGCGCGGACCGGGCTCGTATCCGGTTCAACCGCCTCGAGACCGAACGCGGCTACGATTTCGTGCATGTCATCGACCTCGATACCGAGGAGACCCTCGACACCTTCACCGGTGTTCTCGAAGCCTTCACGACCCGTGAATATGAGACCGGAAACCTCGGCGTACGCCTGGTGAGCGACTACTCCGTGACCGCTTGGGGCTTCCGCGTCAGCGCGGTCGAGGTCTTCGGCAAGGGCTGCCTCGGCGATGCGGATTGCCCCGCCGGCACCCAGTGCCCGAACGAAGTCGTTCGGTGCATCACCTGGCCGTGCTTTCTCAGCTGCCAGCCCGTCGCCCCGGGGTCCGAGGGCGACCCCTGCACGACCAGCGCCGACTGCGGTGACGCGCTCTACTGTGCCGGAGACCGGACCTGCCGCTCGGTAGGCACCTGCGGCGAGGCCTCCGACTGCTCGCTCCTCGACAACCCCTACCCGCATATCCTCTGCCTGGGCACCGCGGTCTGCGAGGCCGGGCGGTGCGGTTGGCAATGCACGACGCCGATGGAATGCACGGAGGGCGATTTGACCGACGACGGCTGCAATACCTGCTCGTGCAGGGGTGGCCGGTGGTTATGCACCGAGCGCTACTGCCCACCGACCGTCGGCGCCGGGGAAGCGTGCGGCGACCGGACGCTCTGCGAAGAGGGCTTGGTCTGCGATCGCGGCTGGACCGAAGGGCCGACCTGCACTTCAGAGCAGCCAGGCATCTGCGTAGGAGAGCCCGCGGGCCCGATCTACTGCCGCGGCCTCTATGCCCCCGTATGCACCTGCAACGGGCAGACCTTCGAGGGTAACTGCCAGCGCCAGGGAATGGCGGCCTGGGCCCACGAGGGCGAGTGTTTGTTGGACCTCGCGATCCCGGACGCGAACACGGCCGGCGTGCAAACCACCATCGACGTAGCCCAGCCAGCCTCGTCCCGCCGGGCTGAGGTCGCCGTGCGCATCACCCACAGCTGGCGGGGTGACCTCGTCGTCTGGGTCGAATCGCCAGACGGCTCACGACACGTTCTCACCGACCGCCAGGGCAACTCGGCAGACGACTTCGATCATCGCGCGATGATCGACCTCGGAACGCACACCGTCGTCGGGACCTGGACCCTGCACGTGAGCGATCACGCGACCTATGACACGGGCGTTCTCCGCCATTTTAACGTGAGCCCACGCTGACCGCGCCTCTCTACGGAATCGGGACGCAGGCCGCGCACCAGCGACGCGTGCGACTTGCGCCGTGCACCGCCTCGCCGCGTCGCGCCGTGTACGCATCGATGGGGCGTGCGTCGATGGTGACGTCGAGGCCCGTCTCTTCGCGCGTCTCTCGGCGTGCCGCAACGAGCAGATCTTTATCGATTTCGATACGACCGGACACGCATTCCCAGAGCCCGGCGCCGGAGTCCAGCGCCCGCGCGCGGCGCAGCCCGAGGACCCGTCCTTCCTTGAAAACGACGACCACGACGGCCCCTACGAATTGATCGTGCCCTGTCAACATCCTGCGATCCGATCCGTTTTCTGGAGAGCACGCGCGCTGAACCCTAACATTTCGTTTCGGCCAACGGCTCCCGATGGAACTCGAAGCGATATCAAACATCACGCGTCCCGGAATTCCCGCTCCGGTACTCCCGTCCACCCTTTCGACGCTCCTCTACGGGGACGCGACCGAGGAAGCCGAGGTACCGCCCCTGGCGGATCTGGTGGGGGCCCTCATCGGGCTCTCGTCCGGGCGGCAGCAAAAAGCGCTCCTGCCCCTCGTCGACGCCCCCCTCGAGGTCGCCATGGTCCGCCGGGGCGACAACGCCCTGGTGAGCCTCTACGAGACCGGCTCCGTTCCCGAGGTGATCATCCTCGACCACCGGGTCTCCCTTCGCGCGCTCCTCGACACCTGCGCTGAGCACCTTCACGAGGACGCCCTCATGCGCGGCCGGAGCACCGCCGGCGAGGTCCTCGCTCGCCTCGCGGACCGCGCCGAGGCGACATCTGTCTCACGCCTCGGCGGCCGGGGCCCGCGCCTCGTCGAGCGCACCGGCGGAGCCCTCGCCGAACCGCCCGAGGACGTCTGCCTCTCCTTTGGCTTCCGTGCGCGCATCCCCTCGGGGGGCGTCGCCGGCGCCGACGGAGCATCCCGGGCCGACGTGCACGCTCTGCTCTTCCGCGGCGAGCTCTGGGCCTGGGCCCGGGGGCACCGCCACGTGCTGGCGGAGGGCCCGATCGTACCCGCCATCGCCCGCATGGTCACCGCGGTCCGCATGCTCGTCGACGCCTGGGACGGCGACCGCGCCGCAAACGTGCGTCTCAACTCGGGCAACTTCACGATCGGCGTGCGCTTCGAAGACGACGTGACGTTGACCCTCGGGCGCAAGGACCGACCGTTTACGCTCCCGGCCCTCGACGTACCCCAGGCCGCGCTGCCCATTCTGCGCCTCGCCTCCGACGTCATCCGCGCGATGGTCGCGACCGACCGGAGCCAGACTCGCAACCTCAAGGTCAGAAGCCTTCGGGAAGAGGTCCGAGCGCTTCGTCGTCGAATCCGGGCCCGGCGCCGAGACGACGGATTCGTAAACGCCGACGCCGACCGCCTGCGGGCCGCGGAGTCCCGCAACGACCACCCGGCCTCCGCTCCTCCCCCCCCGATGGTCCCGGCGCCGACGGGCAAGCTGCGCCTGACCGAGCGCTGGGGCGCCGATGTCGACGAACTCGACGCGACCTCGACCTTCTTTTGCGGTGACCGCCTAATCGTCGCGACGCCTCGCCGCGCGGTGGCCCTCGGCCGCGACGACGGCGCCGTGCTCTGGGTCCGTGAGGGCATCGGGGGCAGCACGCACATGGCCGGCCAGGTCTTGGTGCGCATCTCCGCCGACTCCGAGGTCGAACTCTGCAATGTCGGAGACGGAGAAGCCTTCGCGACGACTCGCATCGCCCCCTACCACGGTGTCCGCCGCGCCATCTTCGCCGGCGGGGGACCCGTGCCTCCGACGGTCGTACTCCCGGATGGGCCCGGGCGCCTCGTCGCCGTCGATCTGCGCAACGGTGAACATCGCTTCGACTACGCTAAGAAGGGCGCCGGCACCCTGCGCGTCACCCGGGCGGGTCGAGTGCTCCTCGTCGCGTCCGGAGACGGAACCCTCGACGCAATCGACGCCGCCGCCGGCGAGGTGATCTGGCGTCACTCCGACGGTTCACGCTTCTGCTTCGAACCCATCGTCATCGGCGAAACGGTGATCGGGGTCAGCGGTGAGCCGGGAGGCCGGACTGGTCAACTCATCGGCCTCGACCTCTACAGCGGCGCGGTGCAGTTCCGCGTCGAACTCCCCGCGGCGCCGTCGGCCGCGCCGATCCGCGCCGGGCGCCGGGCGGTGATCGCCATCGGCGGCAAGCGCCGCGGAAGCATCGCCTGCGTCGACGTGGCCGACGGCAGCCTCAGCTGGATGACCGCCGACCCGGGCCTCGGCGTTGGCGGCGCGTCTCTCGCCGTCGATGACGTCTTCATCACCAATACGCCCTCGGGCAAGGTGACGGCCCTCGACCTCGGCGACGGCTCCGTCCGCTGGACGCTCCAGCTCTCCGATCCGATCGCCGACGACGTGCCGCGGCGCCTCGAGCCCGTCCTGCGCGGCGGCGCCCTCTTCATCCCCTCGGCGTCAGTACACATCGTCCGCCCCTTCGACGGTCAGCCCCTCGGCGCGGCCTTGCCCTGTGATCTCGTGCCCGACGTCATCCGCGTCGACGAACGCGGCTGGGTCTACGTCGGCGAAGAAAGCGGCCAGCTCAGCGCCTACGCACCGGTCCCCCACCTCTCCTTAGTCAGATAGCGCTGACTAGAGGCGCCGGTGAGTCAGGCACGGGATCGCGTTGCGGACCCGGTCGACGACCGCGTCGTCCACCGCCGCGACGGCGATGCCTTCGCCGTCCCCACACTCCGCGACAACCGTGCCCCAGGGGTCGGCGACGAGGGCGTGGCCGTAGCTCACCCGACGGCCGTAGTGGTGGCCGAACTGCGCCGCAGCGAGCACGTAGCACTGGGTCTCGATGGCTCGGGCGCGTAGGAGTACGTGCCAATGATCTTTGCCCGTGGTCAGCGTGAAGGCCGCGGGGACAGCGAGTGCGACCGGCATCGGCGACGACGACCTCCGTGCCGACCTCGACGGTCTCGGACTCGAGGAGCTTGGTGCCGTCCGGGAGGTCGACGTCGAAGAGGTGGATCTTGCGGTATACCGCCGTGACCCTGCCGGCGGCGTTCACATGCACGCAGGCGTTCCGCACGTGGCTCGCTTGCACGCCCTTTTCCCAGAAACCGCCGAGGACGAGCTCGACTCCGAGAGACGAGGCGAGGGCGAGGAAGCGGCCGAGGATCGGCCCCGGCGACTGGTCGTCCACGTGCTCGGCAATGTCCAGCTTGCCGGCCTCGGGACCGAGGTAGGCGAAACACTCGGGGAGCACGACGAGCTTCGCCCCGTCGTCGGCCCCCCGCCGAATCATGCGCTCCGCGCTGTCACAGTTGGCCTCGACGTCCCCCGTCGATGTCATCTGCACGACTCCCACCTTCGTCCGCATGGGCCCGAAATACCACGCCCACGCGGGCCGTCGGGTCAGAAACTGAAGCGACGAATGGAGACGTTCATCAAGAGCCCGATGCCGATCATGATTGTCAGCACGCTCGAGCCGCCGTAGCTGAAGAGAGGAAGGGTCACGCCGACCACGGGCAGGAGGCCGCAGACCATGCCGATGTTGATGATCGTGTGCCAGAAGATCAGGGCGCTCACTCCGACGGCCACGACAGCGCCAAAACGGTCTTTGGCCTGGCTGGCGATCTTGAGGCCCCAGAGGATGATGAAGAAGTAGAGGCCGAGGATGAGCAGCGCCCCGAGGAGGCCCTGCTCTTCGGACCACACGGAAAAGGGAAAGTCCGAGAACTGATCGGGCAGGAAGCGGTATTGGTTTTGGGTGCCCTGCATGTACCCCTTGCCGAATACGCCGCCGGAGCCGATCGCCACGAGCGACTGGTGGGCGTGCCAGCCCGTATCGAGGAGGTCCGCCTCGGGATTGAGGAAGGCGGTGAGGCGCCCGCGCTGAGAGTCCCGAAGCAGGTAGGTCCAGGTCAGAGGCGCGCTGAGTACGAAGGCGGCGGCGAGGGTGAAGAGCGATCGGAGCTTCAGCTTGGTGAGCATCATGATGCTGCCGAAGATGAACGCGCAGATCATCGCCGTCCCGAGGTCGGGCTGCAGGAGGATGAGGATCATCGGCACGGCCAGGATGAGGCCGGGGACCACCAAGTCCTTGAGCGTACGGCCATCGGTCTTCGGGTCGTTGTGCAGGTACTTCGCGAGGGCGATGATCAGGAAGATCTTCATCAACTCGGACGGCTGAAGCGTGAACGAGCCGGGAGCCACGAATGGTATTTCCGAGGAGGAAAACCAGGATGAGCAGCACGACGCCGGCGCCGTAGGCAAACCAGCCGGTACGTTCGTAGACGCGGTAGTCGATGGCGGCGACGATGACCGCGACCCCGGCCCCGAGGGTGAGCCAGTAGATCTGCTGAATGTAGAGCCCCTGGAGCCCACTGCCCGCGGCGCTCGTCGCGCTGTAGAGGTTCACGACCCCGATCACCGCGATCGCGGATACCGCCACGAAGAGCGCCCAGTCGAACTGGTCTCGAAAGCCTCTGACGAGGGTCGCCATCAGCGCGCCCCCTGGGCGAGGGCCGGGGACCCTCCGGACCGCGTCGCCGCCGTGGTGCGGTTGCCGAGGTTGCCATCGTGGTGCTGGTCGAGCACGGGGGCCCCAGCGGGGGCGAAGCCGGCGAACCACGCATGGTCCCGATTGAAGAACCAGGCGCGGCCAGGGTCGAGGCCGGCCCGGGGCCGGCTGCGCTGGACCTGGGCGGTTCCGGTCTTGCCGGCGACCGGAACTCCGTCTTCGATGCGCGCGTCGAAAGCCGTGCCGTTCGGGTCGTTCACGACGCCGTAGAGGCCGTCGACGACGTAAGCCAAGTGCTCCGGGCTGACCGAGATGCGGCGCCGCACGCGCGGCTCAAACTCCTCGATGGCCTGGCCGTCCGGCGAGCCGACGCGCTCGATCAGTTGAGGGACGTAGAGGGTGCCGCCGTTGGCGATCGCCGCGTAGGCCATGGCGAGCTGAACGAGCGTCGACCGGGTATTGCCCTGGCCGATGGCGGCGTCGAGGGTGTAACCGACGCGGAACCGACCGAAGTGGTCCGTGTACCACTCGCGGGAGGGCAAGAAGCCGCTGGCCTCGGAGTTGATGCCCACCCCGGTTCGCTCGCCGAAGCCGAGGTCGTGACCGAAGCGGTTCAAGCGCTCGAGGCCGACCTCGAGGGCCATCGTCCAGAAGTAGACGTTGCAGGAGGCGACGATCGCTCGGCGCATATCGACCTCGCCGTGGGCCGAGGTGCAGCGCTTGCGGTCGTTTCCGATCTCGAAGAAGCCGGGGCAGTCGACCCGCGTTGCCG
>JAFDCW010000915.1 GCA_019312705.1 Deltaproteobacteria bacterium | reverse complement strand
GGTCAGCACGGCGTTGGTCGTGACGGTCGTCCCGTGCACTATCGTGCTCACCTTCGCGGCGAAGGCCTCGACATGCATGCCTTTGGCCTGGGCGATCATCCCGAGGCCTTCGAGCACGCCCCTCGAGGGGTCGTCGGGGGTCGACAGGACCTTGAAGCTCTCGGTCCCGCCGCCGGACGTCCACAGGAACGTATCGGTGAAGGTCCCGCCGACGTCGATTCCGATCTTGTACACGATGAATGCTCCCTGGGCCCCGAGGCTCTAGATTGCTCTTTGGCCGAGCTCGAAGGCCCGTTGGTTTCGTTCTTGGTAGCGGTCCGGCAGCCGTGCGTCGGCAACTCGGCCGAGGAGCTCGCCCCCGAAGGGCAAGAGGTCGAGGCCGGCGAGAGCGCCCAGGAGGATGGTGTTCAGCGTGCGGGCTTCGCCGACCTCGGATACGAGGGCGGGGCCATCGACGAGGGTGAGGGCGCCCGCTGCCCCCTCGATGTGCGCGATGATTTTTCCCTGGTCCGGATACTCCGCGGCATCGACCAGGACGGCCGGGGGCAGGATCACCCCGGTGTTCATGACCACGCGGGTCCGCTTCCCGATTGACGGCAGCGCGCGCAGCGCCTCGAGGGGCTCGAAGGCCAATACGACGTCCGCCTGGCCGATGATCCACGAGCTGCTGCCGGGACCGATCAGAACGGTACACGCCACGCTCCCGCCGCGCTGCGACATGCCGTGGAGTTGGCCGACCGTCACGTTCAGGCCGGCTTCGTGAGCTGCGTCACCCAGGATCTGCGCTGCCGTGAGGACACCCTGGCCGCCGACGCCGACGAGGAGCGCTGAGAACCTCTCCGTAGAACTTTCCTTCATGGGCCGTTCCGGCTGATGGCGTTGTTGGGGCACATGTCCGCGCAGACGTTGCAGCCGTTGCACATGGACGCGTCGATGTGCACGCGCTCAGCGCCCGGCTGCAGGGCCGGGCACCCGAAGACGTCGAGGCACGCGCGGCAGTTGCCGCAGAGGCCGCACGCGAGGCACCGCTCTGCCTCGGCGCGGGCTTCGGCCTCGGTGAGCGCGACGTCCGAATCCGAGAAGACTCTACCTTCGGTCACTTGTCGCCGCTCTGGCGCGCTGTGCCGGGGCGCCGGGTTGGGCTCCCCGCGTCGGGGAAGCGGCGGGGGCCGACGCTCGTTGGCGACATCGACCCCGCGGACGGACCGGTCGATGGCCCAAGCAGCCCGCCGGGCCGAGCCCATGGCTTCGGTGACGGTGCGATGCCCAGGGACGACGTCGCCCCCGGCGAAGACCTGAGGGTGGGAGGTTTGGCCAGTCTCGGCATCGACCGCGAGGAGGCCGTCGGCCGTCTTCTCGAGGGCGATTTCGTCATCGGCGAGGCACGTGAGCTCGGGCACCTGGCCGATGGCGGAGATGACCAGGTGGGCGCCGATGCGGACCTCGTCGCCGCTGTCGCCGCCCACGGCTTTCATGGCGACAGCCTGGTCGTCGAGACGAAGGGGGGCGACCTCGGTCACGATGGAGATCCCTTCGGCCTCCGCGAGAGCGACCTGGTCCGGGAGGGCTGGCATCTCGGCCCGCGATTCGAGGCAGGCGATGGTGACGGCGTCTGCCCCGAGGCGCAGCGCGGTCCGTGCGGAGTCGATGGCGGCGTCGCCTCCGCCGATCACGAGCACGGGGCCCGCGAGAGCGCGCCGGGGCTCGGACCGTGCCGACGTGAGAAAGGGAAGAGCGGCCACCAACTCGGGGGGGCGCGCGGACTTCGCCGGGGGCAGGTCCAAGGAGCGAGAGCGATGAGCCCCGATCGCGAGATAGACCGCCTCGTAGTCGTCGGCGAGAAGGCCGCCCAGGGTGAAGTCCCGGCCGAGGGTCTGCCCGCCGCGAAAGACCACGCCCGAGGAGAGAATGCGCGCGACGTCTCGCTCGATGGCATCGGTGGGGAGCCGGTAGGCGGGGAGGACCGAAGCCAGCAGCCCCCCCGGGCGCTCGGCTCTGTCGAAGAGCGTCACGTCGTACCCGCGGGCGCGGAGCTCGCTCGCGGCGGTCAGCCCAGACGGACCCGCGCCGACGACGGCGACGTGGGGAGCGGCAGACTCCGCGCTCGGCTCCTGGTCGCCCCCGCGGGCTTCGCGGCTCTCTCTCTTAGGCTCTTTCTTCTGCTCTCTCTCGGCCGCCCAGGTGACGACGAAGCGCTTCAGCTCGTTGATCGGGATGGGGCCCGTGGTGTCCCTCGTGACGCAGACGTCCTCGCATGGGCGGTGGCATACCCGGCAGACGGTCTCCGGGAGCGCCGTGCCGGCCAGGACGTGTTTGAGCGCATCTTCGAAGTTACCGGCGGCGATGTTCTTCACGTACCCCTCGATGCATAGCGAGAGGGGGCACGCGTCGCTGCACGGGGCGGT
>JAFDCW010000914.1 GCA_019312705.1 Deltaproteobacteria bacterium | reverse complement strand
CAGGCGGCGGGCAGGGGCTCGCACGAATACATGTCTGCCATGCCCGTGTCATCGATGGAACGCACGCAGTACTCCATGTCGTCCTGACAGATTCGGCTTCCGCAGTTGAACGTCGATGCGGGCGGCATGCAGGTCCCGTTGTTGTTCAGGTCGAAGCCGGCCTGCATGGCCCCGCAGCCATTCCCATAGATGAGGCCATTGCACCCGCAGCTGGGCTGGGCCTCTTCCGTGCATCCCTCGGGACGTGGGCGACATACCCCCGCGCTGCCCATACCGCAGAGGTTGTCCACGAAGTCGCAGTACTCCGTGGCGCCACTCGCCGGGTCGCGGTGGCTGATGCACGGCGTGTCGCCGCCGCCGCCGTCCGTGCCGCCGTCCGTGCCTCCGTCCGTGCCGCCATCGGTCCCTCCACCATCGGTGGCCGCATCGCCGGTGCCCCCGTCTCCGGTACCGCTATCGGTCGCCGTCCCCGAGTCGGTGGTTCCCCCTCCGTCGTCGCCGCAGGCCCCGAGGGCAACGGTGGCGAAGAGCAGGGCGACCGCGGTTGAAGCGAGGGAGAGGGCGCGGGGGTACGAAGTCATCAAAGTTTCCTCTGGAAGGGGGCGATTCGAAAATCGCACCCATGATCCTATCCGAATGGGACCAGGGTGCATGATTAACTCGTCGAGCCATGCCTGCGCTTGCACCGGCTCGATGACGTCGGTCTCTCTATCCTTCCGTAGAGACGGGCCTTTTGCGCGATCATGGCGTTCAGGGCGCCCCCGTCGTAGCCTCGCCCGCATGAGCTTGGATGACACAGGACTCGTGGTTTGGGAGACCAAGCGGCCGCCCCTGGTGCTGCTGGTGACGGGCAGGCTGACCGAGATGCTCGCGGCCGACCTCTCGGCCGAGGACCAGGCACCTTTCCTTGCCCTCGCGCGGGCCATCGAAGCGTGGTGGCCTCGGCGCCGGCCGGCGCCGACGGAGATCTACGAAAACGAATTTCGCGCCTGCGTCGCGGCCTGCGATGCCTATGAGCCCGCTGCCAAGATGCAGCCGGCGCTGGCCGGCGCGAACCTGCAGATGGCCGCCCTCGCCCTCGTCGCCCCACGCACCCTGCCCCCCGCCGATTTCAAGGGCATGGACGCAGAGGACTTCCGCCAGATGCTCCGGGACGCGGCCAAGGTGACCAAGTTGCCGATCGCTCAGCTCGAGGCGAGGTTGAAGCATCTGCTCGAACACGTGAAGGAGCCCTGGCCCGACCTCGTCGCCCGCGCCGCGCGCATGCACTGGGGCAAACAGGAGCGCTGGGGCAAGCTCCCCAAGCGCGTCCGCGACCTCGTCTCCCTCGCCGACCTCGGCGCCTTCGCATCTTGGAGTGACATCAGTGGCAAGCGCGCCCTCCGCCTCGACCTCGGCGGCACCAAGCGCGTCGCGATGCTGGACGAAGAAGAACTCGCCGCGCTGACGCGGATCATCCCGAGGGTCGCAGACCCCGGCTGACGGGTCTTTCTTGGGCACCCGCGATTGGGCTCGGATCGGAGGTTCGTCAGATGATTGAGATGTTCTTGGCGGGCGGTCCGTCGATGTGGGTCGCGCTGCTCTGCTCGATGATCGGGAACCCCCTCGCCATCGCCGCTGTCGTCGGGGCCTTCGTCACTCGCAAGCGCGGCATGCGCCTCGGGTTGGGCATCGCGGCCGTTTGTTTCGGCTTGGCCACGCTCTTCATTGGTGGCGCGGGCTACATGTACGGGATGAGCCAGGTCGCGTCGGTCCTGCCCCTCGTTGACCCGGGGGATCGCGAACTCATCCAGGCAGTGGGCCAAGCGGAAGCGATGAACAACATTTGGCTCGGCCTCTGTGGCTCTGCCCTGCCCCTGCTTTTCGGCACCCTCGCCATCGCGCGCGGGGCGATGACGAAACCGGACGCCTGACTAACGGTCCCAGCGCACCCGGGCCAAGCCACAGCGGGTGGCGACCCAGGCCGCGCCCCGGCCATCGGGAATGACGTCGGTGACGTCGGCGCTCGGTAGGCCGTCGGCGACCGTGGTGGCGACCCAGGCCGCGCCCCGGCCATCGGGAATGACGTCGGTGACGTCGGCGCTCGGTAGGCCGTCGGCGACCGTGAGGTGAGTCCAGGCGCCGCGTCGGCCGACGAGCAGTCCGCGTTCGAGGGTGCCGACAAAAAGCTGGCCCTCGACCCACCGCATCGCGTGGGGGTTGACCCAGCCGGCCGGGAGGCTGCCCGCGCGACTACCGCGGGTCACCCGTTCGACGTCGAAGGAGCGCCCGTCGGACCACGAAAGGCCCCCGTGGTAGGTGCCGATGACCACCCCGTCGTTCCACGGCTCGACCGCCGTCACCCAGTCCACGGGTAAGGCGCCGCTCGCCGTCGTATGGCGCTCGAAGGTGCCCGCCCGCGGGTCGAACCGGTAGAGGCCGTGCAGGCTTCCTACCCATACGTGGCCCTGACGGTCTGTCGTGACCGCGTGCAGGTGGACGACGGGGAAGGTCGGGTCGCCGGACCAGCTCTGCCAGCGGCCCCCGCGAAAGCGGCTGAGCATGCGCGAGCTCGTGACCCAGAGCGCGCCGTTCGGGTCGACGTCGAGGGAGGTGACGTGCACCCGTCCCGGGGCCGCCCGGTCCTCGACCGGGATGAAGCGCCGACCGTCGTGGAAGAAGAGCCCGCGGTCGGTGGCGATCCACAGGCGCTCGGTGCGACCGCGGCCGGTGACCGCGAGATCGTTGATGCGGCTGTCGACGTGGAAGCGCGTCGCGGCGCGATCCATCGCTTCGACGCGGCCGTTCCGGTAGCGGGCGAGGCCCCCGTCGAAGGTGCCGATCCACATGGCTCCGAAGGCCCGAGCCACGGCCGTCACGTCCGCCGAGGGCAGGCCCCCGGTGGAGACCGCCGTGAGGCGCCGGTCCCCATCGAGGCGGTCGAGGCCGCCGCCGTGGCCGATCAGGACCGTGTCCTCGGCGCCAGCGATGGCGTGGGTGCGGAGGTCCGTCGCGCGGTGGCGTAGCTGGACGGGGCGCCGGGCGTCCGCGTCGAGGCGGAAGACCCCAGCCCCGAAGGTGGCGATGAAGAGCCGGCCGGTCCGGTCGAAGTGCAGCGCTCGGGTATCGCGGATGGGCAGGAAGCGGCTGCTCTGGGCGATGCGTGCGCGGTTCTCGACTCGATTGCCCTCGCCGATCACCGAGACGCCGCTCAGGGTGGCCGCCAGGACCCGGCTGCCCGCGGGTTCGAGGTCCCAGACCATCAATTCGGCGAGGCCCTGGCGAATGCGGCCGCGGGTCCGGCCTTCGGCGTCGACGCGGAGGATGCCGGACCCCGCGGTCGCGACCCAGAGCTCGTCGCCGCGCACCAAGATGTCGGTGATTCGGCTGCGCGCGCCCTGAGGGCCGAGATCGATGCGGGTCGGTGCGTCGTCTCCCTCGATTCGGTAGAGCCCGTTGCCGTAGGTCCCGGCCCAGATCGCCCCGCCAAAGCGGGCGGCTCGACGCACTCGCCGGAGCTCGATCGGCCGAACCGCGGTAGGTGCTCCTCGTTCATCGAGGCGCATCACCACGGTGCCCTCGACGCCCCCGACGACCACCTCGTCGCCGAGCACGCTCACCGAACGAAGGCGCTCCCCGGGCAGACCATGGCGGGCACCGAAGACGCCCTCGACCTCACCGGCGCGCCGGATGACGAGGCCGCCGCTCGTCGCCAGGAGCGTGCGGTCCCCCGAGGTGGCGATGTCGCGAACGTCCCCGGTCGCGGTGATCACGTCGACGACCTCGATGTTCTGCTGAGCCTGGGCCACTCCTTGGGCCGGGGCGGCGACGCAGACGGTCAGGGCCAGGACCAACCAGGCCCCGTTCGTGATCCCCGTGCTAGTCACCGGGCCACCTCGAGGTCCACCGACTGGGAGGTGACGTTCGCAGCCAGGTCGACGATGGTGAGATCGAGGGAGAGGGTTCCCTCGGCGTCGGCCGGGATTTCGTAGTCCACCTCCCAGAGACCCGGCCCGGCGATGGTGAAGTCGATGACCTCACCCGCTGGAGTGCGCAGTTGCACGTCCCGGGCGTCGCTCAGGAACTGGGCCCGAGCTTCCGTGATCTCCGCGTCGCCGCGCATGCCCGCTTGCACGAGGTCGCGCTCGGTGATCACCTGCCGGGCGCGCAAGGTGACCGTGTTTCCCGGGGCGACCTCGCCCTCGACTTCGACCGCGAGTTGGGCGCCGGAGGCGTCGACGGTGTACCAGACTCGCATGCGCTCCTGACGACCGTCGGCGTGGGTGATGAGCACCTCGATGGGGTAGCTGCCTTCTTCGGCGTCGGCGGGAATCAGGAATCGCGCCGTCCAGAGCCCGAGGTCTGACTCGAAGGCCGCGGGCATCGTCTCGCCGAAGGGCAGGATGATGGTGACCGCCCGCGCGTCACGGGGGGCCGGAATGCGTATCTCCGGGTC
>JAFDCW010000198.1 GCA_019312705.1 Deltaproteobacteria bacterium | reverse complement strand
CTCGATGTCGTAGACGAGGGCCTTGAGGGGCGAGACGTAGAGCACCCGGATCCCAGGTGCGGCGTCATCGGGCAAAGAACCCAGGCGGTCCAGGCTGAAGAGAAAGGCCGCCAGGGTCTTCCCGCTCCCCGTCGGAGCCGTCAGCAGCGCGTGCTGCCCCGCCTCGATGACCCGGAAGCCTTCGCGCTGCACCGCCGTGGGCCCACCGAAGGCCCCTTCGAACCACTTGCGAGTTGCTGGGCCAAAGACATGCACCACCGCAGCGTGGGCTGCCGACCCCGGCTCGTAAAGGGCGCTCCTGAGTAGCCCTTCAGCCTCCTGCCACCCTTGTGTCAGGGGGTCCGCAGAAAGACCGAATCGAGGGCGGTGAGGAATCGGGCGGGGGAGTGTTCTCGGGCGATGAACTGGCGACCGCGTTCGGCGACGTCTTTGGCGGCACGCGGTGACGAGAGGGCGAGGCTGATGGCTGCCGCGAGGGCCCGGGCGTCGTCGTCGGCGACGAGGAGGGCGGAGTCGCCGAGGGGTAGGCCGGCGGCGGCCCGGTGCGGTGCGGCGACGGGGAGGCCCCGGGCGAGGGCGTCGAGGAGCTTGATGGGCAGGCCACCGGGGGCGCGGCGGGGGATGACAGCGACGTCAGCGGCGGCGTAGAGACGACGGCGGCCTTCTTCGTTCTCGGGGAGTGGTGCGGTGATGACCATCGCGTTGAGGTCGAGGGCTTCAGTGTCTGACGCGGTGGCGACGACGAGCTTGGCCCGGGGGCGTACCCCGGCGACGCGCGCCGCGGCACCGAGGGCGACCTCAACGCCCTGGTAGCGGTCGAGGTTGCCCGCGTAGAGGATCACTTCGTCGTCCGTGTGGAGGCCGAGGTCCTGACGACCCCGATGTCGCTCCTCGGGTGTCATCGGCGCCGGGACGCGCCACGGCGGCGGCACGTAGGAGACGGCGCGGCCGGCGAGGTCCTCGAGGGCATCTCGCAGGTTCGGCGAGATCGCCGCGACGGCGTCTGCTCGGCGGCAGAGCGCGCGGTCGACGGTGTGCCCCGCGAACTGCACCAGGGGGCCGAGCTTGCCGCCTCCCCGGGGCAGATACGTCGGTAGTTCGGGGCCGAGGGCGGTGTGGGCGAAGAAGACGAAGGGCCGTGTATTGGCGGCGAGGCAAGCGGCGGCCGCTTCGACGTGGTGGGCGACGATGAACTCGGGGCAGAGGCGTCGATCGAGCGACCGCAGCTTCATGGTGAGGGCGGCGTCGCTCGCGAGCTTGCGAACCGACGGCCCTGACCGCGGGGCCGGAGCCCCCGGGGCGCGACCTCCGGAGTGCCAGCGGTAGCTCGGCGCAATGGGCCCCGCGCCATCACCGTACGTGACCAGGTGCGCATCGCGCCCATCTTCGGCGAGGGCCTGCATCATCGCGTGCACGACCGCCTGGGTGCCCTGGGGCGTCGGAAACGGCATCGCCGCCACATGCAGTTGCCCCTGTCGCTCGCGACTCATTCGACGTAGCCGAGGGCGCGCAGCCGTTCGACGACCTTTGCGGCGCCGTGGGCCGGGACCTCTGGGCGCGTTCCCGGGGGCAGCGTTGCCGGGGCATCCTGCGCACCGGTGTCCGCCGTCTCTTCGAGGACCTCCCAGAGCACCCGCCCGGCGGCGTCCGCGGGCACGGCGACGTTCATGCGCGCGAGCAAGGTCGCCGTGACGTCGGCTATCCGGGCGTCGATCTCCCCCACCGGTGCGATGCGCGGCCCGGCGGCGGCGTAGAACCCTTTCGGCCGGTGACTCCCGGGGAGGCTCCGGCCCTTGCGGCCGAGGTGCTCGTCTGGCGACAGGGCGCGAAACGAGCCGCATGCGCGGGGGGCTCCGGCACTCGGCATGAGGTTGTAGGTATGCCCGGTCTCGGTCAGGGCCAGGGTGAGCAGGAGGTCCGGTGCCCGTTCGATGTGGGGGCCGTCGAAGAGTTCTTCTCGCGGCGTCACCTTTTCGACGACCTTCAGACCCGTCTCGGGATCGCGCAGCGCCAGCAGCGCGTCGGCCACGCGGCGCTTCACCGCCCCGAGGTCATTGGGGTCGACTTGGCCCTCGGGGTCGCGGCCCTTCACGTTGAGCCAGAGGCCCGGGAAGTAGTTCAGCTCGTCGCTGAACGCGATCGTGCGAGAGAAGTCTATTGCGCCAAAACGCGCCCGCGATTCCAGCAAGCTCGGCAGCACGGTTCCGGCGGCCCGGAAGGCGCGATCCCGCACCCACGGCGGAAGAAGGGTGAGCGCCGCGTTCTTCACCGCGTGGGCCGCCCCGCTCGACAGGCCTCGAGCTTTGAAGCGAAGGAGCCCGGCCTCGGCGAGGGCGCGGTTCAAGTACAGGACCCGGTCCGACGATGCGCCCGAACCGTGGTCGGAGAGAATTGAGACTTCGACCCCCGGGCCGGCCGCTTCGATGAGTTCGCCGACGGCGCCATCGAGGGCGGCGTAGACCCGGCCGAGGCCATCCCGGTCTCTTTCACTCACCTTCCGGGGCCGCCGGGGCGAGGTCTCGTCGTGCAGGCTCATCAAATAGTGAGCCGCCGTGTCGCTCTCGCCGAAGTAGAGCATGAAGAGATCCCAGGGATCGTCGTCTCGCCGGTCCTCGAGCAACCAAAGGGCGAGGCGGGTCTTTTTCTCGATGCGCTTCACCAACGCATCGGGGAGCCGGCGGTGCCAGCCCGGCTCCTCGGCGGCGAACTCGTCGACGTCGTCGAAGGACATCGTGCCGAAGCGCGCCGCAATGCGGTCGTGCAACTCCGTCGGCCAACAGAAGCTTCGGTCCGCCTCGAAGGCGACCGGCGCGTCCCAGCCGCTCATGAAGGCTCCGCGACTCAGCTGCTCGGGGGGCCAGGTCGCCGGGAACGAGAGGCACGCGACGGAGCGGCCGAGGTCGTCGAGGCGCGAGGCGATGGTCGGCACCTCGCGCACGGTGCCGGCGGTGAAACGTACCCCGTACCCATGGCGCGTCGTGAAGTCGAAGACTCCGTGTACGCCGGGGTCGGCGCCGGTCAGGAAGGTCGTCCAGTTCGGCAGGGTGGCCGGGGGCTGCACGCTCTCGAGGTGGGCAAAAGCGCCCCGGTCCATGATGCCGTGCAGCGTCGGTAGCCGCTCGGGGCCGAACTCCCGAATCAGATCGAGGTCGGCCCCGTCGAGGCCGATGACGAGGTGGCGTGCGGGCACCGGCGGGAAGTCCCGGGCGCTACTGCGCGGCCGCCGCGGTCAGGAGTTCGGTCAGCTTGCCGACGAGCCGCGTCGGGTCTTCGACGGGGCTGCCTTCGGCCAAGAGCGCTTGGTCGTAGAGCACCTCGACGAAGGATTTTACCTTCTCGTCGTCTTTGCCACCCTCGATGAGCTTGTTGAGGTTCTTTACCAGGGCATGGTCCGGGTTGACCTCGAGGATGCGCTTGCGCGTGGGCATGTCGACGTTCTGCCCCCGCATCATGCGCTCGATGTGCGGCGGCAGCCCTCCCTCGGGGAGCACCAAGCAAACCGGCGAGCCGACCAGCCGCGACGATACCCGGACCTCCTCGACTTCTTCTTGCAGGACGGTGCGGAAGCGCCCGATCAGTTCGCCCATCGCTGCGTCCTTCTCGTCGTCCTTCTTCTCGTCGTCCTTCTTTTCGTCGTCGCCGGCCTCGCCCGCGAGCTTGAGGTCCGAGTCCATCGCGGAGATGAGAGGTTTGCCATCGACCTCGCGCAGGCCCTCGACCGCGAATTGGTCGATGGGGTCGGTCATCAGGAGCACCTCGTAGCCTCGCTTGGCGAGGACCTCGAGGTGGGGTGCGTTCTCGAGCAGCTTACGGCTCGCGCCGGTGGCGTAGTAGATCGCCTGCTGGTCTTCCTTCATGCGCTCGACGTACTCGGGCAGCGTCGTGAGCCCCTCGGAGTCGGTGCTCTGCCAGCGAATCACCTTGGTGAGGCGTTTCACCTCGCCGGGCTCGTAGTGCAGGCCCTCCTTGATGACCGCACCGTACTTCTCCCAGAAGGCGTCTCCGTCGTCGCCGCTCGCCACCTCCTCGACCATTTCGAGGGCGTACTTCACGGCCTGCTTGCGAATCGTCTTCACCAGCCGCGAGTCCTGGAGCAGCTCCCGGCTCACGTTGAGGGGCAGGTCCTCGGAGTCGATGACGCCGCGCATGAATCGAAGCCACTTCGGAAGCAGCTCCTCGCAATCCTCCATGATGAAGACGCGCTTCACGTGCAGCCGAACGCCGTGGTTCGACTGGGGCGAGAAGAGATCGAAGGGGGCCCGGCTCGGGACGAAGAGCAGCCCGGTGAAGAGCTGGGTGCCCTCGATCTTGAAGTGACGGCGAGCGAGGGGCGGCTCCCAGTCGTGGGTCAGGTGGTGATAGAACTCGTTGTACTCTTCGTCCTTGATCTCTGACTTCGGGCGGACCCAGAGCGCTCCCTTGGCGTTGATCCGCTCCCAGACCTTTTCGGTCTTGGCGTCTTCTCCGTCCGACCCTTCTGCGCCGACGGTCTTTTCGACCTCGATCTCGATGGCGTGGTCGACGTAGTCCGAGTAGCGCTTAATCAGCTCTTGGAGAGTCCAGGTCTTGAGGAAGTCCTTCTGGTCTTCCTTGAGATGGAGGATCAGGTCCGTGCCGCGAGTCTCTCGTTCGGCGGCCTCGATGGTGAAGCTCTCCTTGCCGTCGGAGGACCAGCGGAACGCCTCGTCTGCGCCGGCCGCCCTGGTCACCACGTCGACCCGGTCTGCGACCAGGTAGGCGCTGTAGAAGCCGACGCCGAACTGGCCGATGAGGTTTACGTCATCCTTCGCCGCGTCCTCGAGTTTGGAGATGAAGTCCTGGGATCCCGAGTGGGCGACGGTGCCCAGATTCTCTTCGAGCTCGGTCCGGGTCATGCCGACGCCGGTGTCGGAGATGGTCAGGGTGCCGGCTTCCTCGTTGGCGGTGACCCGTACGTGCAGCGCCTCGCCTTCGAGCAGGGCGGGCTCGGCGATGCCGCGGAAACGCAGCTTGTCGAGGGCATCCGAGGAGTTCGAGATGAGCTCCCGGAGGAAGATCTCTTTGTTCGAGTAGAGGCTGTTGATTACGAGCGATAGGACCCGCGTCACCGACGCCTGGAACTGATGGGTGGTCGCTTCGGTTTCGGTCTTCGTTTCCGTCATGGCGGCCGAAATGTGGGCCTTCCTCGCCCTATGTCAACGGTCGGATTTCGGCCCGCTGCCGGTTGGCCGGCGCGCCTATGGGGTCATTCTCCTGGTTGGCGCCCGTGATCCGTGATCCGGTCCGGGTGCGCGCGCATCTCGTCGAGGTCGGTCCGCGGGATCGTCGAGTGTACGAGCGGTAGCAACGTGGCCACACTCACTGTGCCGAGCAGGACGCGGTTGTCGCTGATGTTGCTGTTGTTGGTCACCGGCCAGCGTTCGCCGGTCGATGGGTTGTAGATGCCGAGGTAGACGCGGTACTCGCCGGCGGGGTAGCCCGGGGGGACCTGGACGAGGATCCGGTTTTCGATGATGTCCCCGGCCCGCCAGCGGTCGGCCGGGTACATCCAGTCGCCGGGCACGTGGTCGTAGCTGATGCGCGCGTCGTCCGACTCCATGTGCAGGAAGAAGTGCGTATCGGCGGCGCCCGGGCCCCGGGGGCGCCACCAGGTGGTGCAGAAGAACTCGTGGCGCTGGATGGTCTCGGTCTCCATGTCCGAGCCGATGAGCTCGAGTCCGTCGCCGAACGTGGCCGTCTCGCCGGAGAGATCCTGGGGGGGCTCTACGAACACCACCTCTCGGGGCACCTGGTCCCAGAGGTCGCGGCGCCGGAAGAGCGAGAGGTAGTAGACCGAGGACCGCGGCCAGGTGCGCACGTGCACGTACTCGCGCTTGAAGCGCTCGTTGTAGATGCCGAATTGGTGCGGGTTGTGGGCGATGTAGGGCTCCAACGTGCGCGGCGTCGGGTCCGTGGCGTAGCGATCGGCGACGCGGGTCGCGACAGTGCCGGGCACGTAGGTCGTCAGGATCGCCCACTCCGGATTGCGTTCGTGGAAGTACTCGCGCATCTCGGCCTGCCACGCGGGCTTGTCGCGGTCGGCCTCGGTCGCGGCGAAGGCGTGCAGACCGTAGCGAGCCCGGGCCCGGGCGATGGTGTAGTCCGTGAGGCCGATGAAATCGAGGTAGCTCAGGTCCTGGGAGTTGTAGGGGGTCGAGCCCATGTCCTGGAAGGCGACGAGGCCGCCGCGGCGCTCGTGGCGGACGATGAACTTGCCCATGTCCGGGTGGTAGTTGCCCGCCAGGTCGCCCCGGCCGTTGAAGCCGGCCATCGAAGTGAAGCTGTACCCGAAGCTCGCCCCGGCGCCGCCGAGGACCAGACCGCAAGCGACGACGGCTGCTGCGATGGTGGCCCACCGCTCCTTGGGCAGCGCCGTCCGAAGGGCCGCCCAGAGGTTGCGAAGGCCGAAGCCGCCGAGCATCGCGAGGAAGGGCAGGGCGGGCAGGTAGAGCCGATGCCACCGCATCTCGTCGGCGCCGACCTTGACGATGTAAACCATGAAGCCCGCGCAGATGACCGCCATCACCGACTTCTCGACGAGACGCTTCTTATCCATGAAGGCCAGCGGCGCGAGCATCACCAAGGCGCCGATGCCGTTGAACGCCAACATGTCGTAGAGCGTGCGCAGGCCCGTCTCGACGATGAGAAAGCTGCCCGAGGTCTTCACGTACATCGGGTTCGGGAAGAGGCCTCCGAAGTAGATGTAGCGGAAGAGGTGGGTCGGGGCGGTGACGGCGAGCAGCCCGCCGAGGTAGAGCCAGGTTATCGGGTCGAGCTTCTTGGCCTTGATGGACCGATAGATGACCGGAACGGCGAAAACGGCGCCGATGAGGTGAACCTCGGGGCGGGTGAGGCAGCCGAGGCCGACGACGATGCCGCCCCAGAGGGCGAACTTCTTGCTGCCCGTGCGCAGGGCCTCGAAGGTCAGGAAGAACGAGAGCGTCGGCAGCAAGGTGCCGAGGGGGCCCTCCATGCCGCTCGTGGCCCAGAGCGTCGCCGTGCTCGAGCACGACATCCAGACGGCGGCGTAGATGTGGCCGAGGCCTGATTCGAGGCCGTAGGCCCGGCGATGGATCATGGCCATCAGCCATAGGAGGGCCCCGATCATCAGCGTGCCGAGGATCTCTAAGACCTGGAAAAGGTCGAGGCCGAGGGCTTCGAAGGGCAGGGCGACGAAGATCCAGAGGAAGGTCGTCGAGCCTTCGACGCGTTCGCCGACGTTGAAGGTCAGGCCGTTGCCGAGCAAGAGGTTCTGGGCGTAGTGCCAGGTGATGTAAGCGTCGTCTTTGACGAAGTCGAGGTTGACCAGGACGCTCAGCAGCAAGAAGAGCCAGGCGACACAGAGCGGAATCCAGAAGAGCAGGAGCGCGCGCTTCTTGGCCGGATCCATGGGCTTCTTCGGGGCGGTCTTTGTCTCGGACTTACTCATCGGATT
>JAFDCW010000913.1 GCA_019312705.1 Deltaproteobacteria bacterium | reverse complement strand
CGAACGGGTGGGCCTCACCGCCGCGGCGAAGCGCAAAGTGCGCGGCTACTCCCGCGGCATGAGGCAGCGCCTGGGCCTCGGCATCTCCATCCTCAGCGAACCCAACCTCCTCGTCCTCGACGAACCCACCGGCGGCCTCGACCAGGAAGGCATCGCCGTGCTCTTCGATGTGCTCGACGAGTGGCGCCAGGCCGGGCGCATGGTGCTCATCGCAACCCACGACCTGACCCTCCTCGAGCGGCGGGTCGATAGGGTGTGCATCCTGGAGTCCGGGCGCCGGGTGGCCCTCGATACCCCCGGGGCTCTTCGAGAAGCCGCCGGTCTGCCCGTCCGGGTGACCTTCGCGGTGACCGGAGACCCGTCGGCCTTCGTCGCGGCCCTCGAGGCCTGGGGAGGCGGTACCGTCGAGCGCATCGGCGAGCGCGTCGAGGTCGAGGCGTCTCCCGATGGGCTCATGGCGCTCATGGACATTCGCACCGAGCATTCCGACACGGTGACGGGGCTCCGAGTCATCGAGCCCGGTATGGACGAGGTCTACGAGCACTACCTCGCCGCGGCGCACTCCGAGGCCCCCGAGGCCCCCAAGGCGGCCGAGGCATGAACCGCGTCGCTCGCGCCCTCGCTCTCCACGAGTTCGTCGAACGCACCCGCGACCGGTGGGTCGTGATCGTCAGCATTCTCTTCGCGGCGCTGGCCTCGGCGGTGAGCGCCTATGGCCGGAGCGCTGGGGAAGGTTCGGCCGGGGCAACCCTGACGGGGCCGAGCCTCGTGACCTTGGCGAGCCTTTTCGTTCCCCTCGTCGCCCTCGTCCTGAGCCACGACGCCATCGTCGGCGAGCGCGAGCGCAATACCCTCGGGCTCTTGCTCTCCCTGCCCATCACGCGCATGGAGGCCGTCTTTGCCAAGCTCGTCGGGCGCGGAGCGGCGCTGGTCCTCTCGGTCAGCGTCGGCCTCGGCGCTGCCATGGCGTTTACCTCGGCCGGCGAGCGCGCCACCTTGGCGGCTTTGCTCGGGCCTACCCTGCTCCTGGGCCTCGCCTTCCTCGCCATCGGCCTCTTCATCTCGACCATCGCCAGCCGGCAGGCGGTCGCGGCTTCCATGGTGGTCGTCGCTTGGTTCGGCATGGTCTTCTTTTACGACTTGGGGCTGCTCGGCGTTTTGGTGGTCAGCGACGGCACGGTCTCTCAGGAGCTCATCGCCAACCTAGTCCTCGGCAACCCGGCCGGGCTCTACCGCGTCACGATGATGGAGGCCTTCGTCGGCCCCGAGGCGTTGACCGATCTCGGCTTGGTCGCCGAGCTGCCCAGTCGGGCCATGCGTGGGGCCATTTGGGCTGGCTGGATCATCGGCCCGGCGTTGGTGAGCGGTTTGATCCTGCTCCGAAAGAAGGTGGTGCGGTGAGAGCATGGCGTACGATCAGCTGGGCGTTCGTATTTGTGGGAATGCTGGCCGCCGGATGTGGCGATGACGCAGCGACCGAGACGGCAGCGACCGGCGCTGTGTCATTCGAACACCACGAATGCGCGGCCTGCGGCATGATCGTCCGCGAACAGCCGGCGCCCCGGGGGCAGCTGGTCCATCGCGACGGGACCCGCGCGCACTTCTGCGCCATCTCCGACCTCGCGGTCTACGTCGGGGCCCCGTCGCCCCACGGCGCGCCGACCTCCGTTTACGTCGAGGTGATGGCGCCGGACACCACCCCGGACGACCTGTCGACCGACGAGCTCTCGTGGAGCCCGGTCGATGACGTCAGCTTCGTCATCGGCGATTTCGAACGGCCGGTCATGGGGCAGCCGGTCCTGACGTTTTCGACGGACGAAGAGGGCGGCGCTGCGGCAGCGCGCCTCGACGGAAGAGCTATCGGGTGGGAGGGGCTGCTCACGGAGCTCGCTCGCCGCTCGGATGAATCGCAGTGAAGGAATGAATCTATGCGCTACGTTTTGATGTTCTTGATGGCCGGAGTTCTGGCCGCTGGTTGTGGCGATGACGGCGCCGCCGAGGGCGCCGAAGGCGCCGAGGGCGCGGGCGGCGGAGACAATGCCAACGCAGATACCTCGATGCCCGGCGACCCCGTCGCAGGTGAAGCCGTCTACACAACAAGCTGCGTCGCCTGCCACGGCGCCGACGGCCGCGGCAACGGCGGCATTGGCGGTGACTTCATAGGCGAGCCGGAACGCCTCGCCCAGGACAACGCCGTCCTCCTCGCCAAGATAGCCGACGGCATCACGGGCAACCGCGTCATGCCGCCGCACCGGGACAGCCTCACGGAGCAGCAGCGCAAGGACTCCCTCTCCTACATCCGCCAGCAGTGGGGCGGCGAGTAGACGGCGGTGGTCCGGAGACCCCCCGGGGGGGGAGTCGGGGGGGGGATTTGTTCTGGGATGACGGCGTACTTGGGGGTGCCTCCAGC
>JAFDCW010000912.1 GCA_019312705.1 Deltaproteobacteria bacterium | reverse complement strand
CCGCCGTCCGCCCCATTGAAGTCCGCGTCTCCGGGCGATTTTCGATATGAAACGAACGCCAACCCGACGATGGCGAGGTTGCTACGTCCATGCCCGTCGTCGTCGAGGAAATGCTCTTCGACCTCGAAACGGGGCCTTAGGGCCGAGTCCCCGTAGCTCGAAATCACGAGACGTTCGGTGGCGCTGCGCCCGGACTTGAATCGGCGCGCGATCCGGTCGCTGCTGAGACTCGAGCGCCAGGTATCGCCCCGTCTGAAGAGCAGAAAGTCGGGGAAGCCATCCCGGACCAACTCCGCCCCCCGACGTGGCGTGGCGACCGCCGTCTCGGGTGAAAGGCCATCGTTGCCGTCGTCACCGTCCGCGCTGACGTAGATGAGGCGTGAATCGGCGGCCAGGTCGAAGGTGGTCCAGCCACCCTCTTCGTCGCGTGGGCGGCTCGCTTCGGTGGCGTCCCCCTCGCCCCAACAGCCAACATCATGCTGCCAATCGAGCAGGCCATCACCATCGTTGTCGACGCCATCGTTGCACTCGGTGACCGGAGGAACTTCACATGCACCGCAATCCACCTCGCACGCACTGCAGGTTTCATCAGATGCGCATACGAGGTCGCCGCACGTCCCCGCTGGCGCGTCAGTCGCCGCATCGGCCGGCAAGGCGCCGTCGCCGGCAGCACTGTCTCGACCAACGGAGCCATCAGCCCCCGAGTCGAGTTCGTCAGCGGAGTCTCCGCACCCAGCCAGGCCCAAGACTAGAACGACGAGAGACGCAAGACGATGCATGCGCAGAAGATATCATGGCCTGGGTACGAGCGAAGGCGAGACCAAACGGCTCCCGGCCCTCGAACTCTCCCTGGCCCCGCGTCCTCCGTGCGACCCCCTGGACACCGTGACGAATCACCGGTGCCTGCTCAGCTACCGCGTGAAAATCGGCTGATCTTGAACTTCCACGCAACCGAGGGCGCGTCGGCCCGATGAGAGGAGGTGCACAAGACCTGGACAACGTTCCTCCTCCTCCTGGCCCACCGGCTCTACTTGCCGCTCCTGCTCTTCTCCGGCGCGGCCTGCCTCGAAGTCCCCGACACTCCGTCGCGGATCCCGAGATCGGACTCCTCCGCCGACGGAACCGCCCTCCCTCGAGGGGTTTTCGTCGAGGTGAGAGACCACAACGGCATCGCCCACACCCGTCATGAATCGCCGACCTGGCCTCGGATTCGTCTGACTGGCGACGGGGTGTTCACGGATGCATCCCTCGCCGTCCTGGTCGAAGACATGTCCGCCGACGCGCTCCGGACGGACCTCCAAAGTCCCTCCCTCGACGCCCGGACCCGCGCGTTGGTCGTCGAGACGGCGCGGCTCATCGATGGGAATGACATCGTCCTCGAACCGCGACGGCACCTTTCGCGGGGCACTCGTTACCTCATCGGCCTCGACCCCGACGCCCTCGATGACGACGCCGAGCCCTACGTCACCGAGCTCATCGTATCGACGGAGGCCACCGCCGGAGCGTGGGCCGCCGAGAGCTGGCCCGCCGATGGAACCTTCGGGGTGCCCTCCGATCTGCCGCTGCTCGCGGTGCGCTTCGACGGTTCCCTCGCCCTCGGCCCGGACTCGCTGGTCCTCGAGGGTCCAGGAGGTGTCGTAGCGGGGACAGGTACGCCGGAAAGCTGCGGCTCCCTCGGGTTCGGTCCAGGGAGCTGTGTCTCGGTACGGCCAGGGAGGCCCCTCGCAAATGGGGCGCACTACACCCTCACCGTCGATCACCGCGTCGTCGACCGAACGGGCGCCCCGGCTGGTCCCTTCCTCGCCGAGTTCGTGACGGCGGAGGCGCCACCAGCAGAGGTTCAGTTCGTTGGCGTAACGTGCGCCATCGACGAGGAGGACCTCGGCCCAGCATGCGTCTTGGTGGACGACCGCCGGATTTCGCTGCACGTGGCAGCGACCGGACCAGCGCGCTTCTTCGTCACCGGGGCCGGCCGGAGCGACGCTGTGATCGCCCCCCGGGGCGCGGCTCGGCTGACCCTCGAGGGACTGCCAGCGAGGACGAGCGTCACCGTGGATCTGCGCCTGGTCGATCTCGCCCTCCGTGAGCGCGGGCACACCCTCGAGGTGACGACCACGGCTCCCCTCGCGCCCCTTTCGATTACGGAAATTCGCTCCGACCCATTGGGGCCAGAGCCCGCCCAGGAGTACGTCGAAGTGCTAAACTCCGGCGCCATGCCGCTCGACATCGCCGGATTCTGGCTCGCCGACCGCGAAGACCGCGAGGGTGACGTCGTCCCGCGCTCGGTGGTGGTGCCCGCCGGAGGCCGGGTTCTCCTCGTCGCCGACGGTTTCGATCCACGGCACCCCGCAGACACCCCGGTCCCCGCCGGAGTGCCCCTCGCCCGCCTGGGCACGTCCCTGGCCGCCGGG
>JAFDCW010000911.1 GCA_019312705.1 Deltaproteobacteria bacterium | reverse complement strand
CCTGGTGACGGCGACATATGCGTGGGAGTGGCCGACGGAACAGGCTGCGCGGGAGGGGGTGTCACTGGCCTGTGTTGCGCGTCTAGCTGTGTCAGCCTGGAAAGCTTCCGCAGTGACTGCCCCGTGTGCGAGGGACGGCTGGACGGATTGACATGCGCGGGTGGCCTGTGTTGCCAGGGTTTCTGTGATAGCCCTGAACAGTACGCCGAGCTGTGCGGACCTGACGCCGCCGTCGATGGCGGCCCCGATGCCTCGGTCGACAGCGGCATGGACGCCGATGCTGGCGGCGCCTACAACCCCGCTCGTGGGGTGAGGCTGGCCCTTTTGGATGGGAACACCGTCCTCCTGATCGAGGACGACAACGCCAACACGGTGTTGCGAATGGACCTGGTCACTGGTCGGGCCACGATCATCAGCGGCAACGAACTGCTGGGCCTCGTCGGGACGGGGCCGAGCTTCGGCAACATCATCGACGTGGCGGTGGTCGATGGGGGCTCCGCGCTCGTCGTGGATACTGGGAACTCGGGCATCATGAGCGTCGGCCTGGTCGATGGAACTCGCGCGATTGTCAGCGACGCGACGACCGGCACCGGCCCCGACTTTCGAGAGGTCCACGTCGCCGAGATCGACATGGCGGGCTCGCGAGCCCTCATCGGCCATACTCCCCCGGGCGGAGTCGGTGGCGCGCTCGTGGCGGTGGACTTGATGACTGGAAATCGCACGGTCATCAGCGATGCGACCAACGGCTCTGGCCCTGCGCTCCCGTCGCGGATGACGGATCTCGTCCTCGACCTCACCAACAACCGCGCCCTCGTCCTCGGCTCGGGCCAGCTCCTCGCCGTCGACCTGACGAGCGGAGACCGCACGGAGATCAGCCCCGACGATGGCGTCGGACCCGGTTCCCCTCGCTACTTCGGGATGACGCTCGACGCCGCGAGTGATCGGGTCCTGGTGTGCGAGACCGAGTTCGATTCTATCCGCGCCATCGACCTCACGTCCGGAGCCCGAATGGTCATCAGCGACGGAACGACCGGCACCGGCACGCCCTTCGAACACCCCGTCGACATTACCCTCGACGGAACCCGAGCTTTGGTCTGGGATGCTGTTCGAAACAAGATAGTCGCGGTCGATTTGGCGACCGGAAACCGGACCGACATCGGCGGCTAGGAGCGGATAGTTCGACGACGCGATCTTGGGGCGAAGGCGGAGTTGGGGACAGCGGATAGCTCGCATGAAGCCAACCGGGGCCCGGAAAGTTGACCGATCATCCTTTCCACGAAATACGCACTTTCGTCACCACGCGATCAATCCGGTAGGGCTGTGAAGCGGAGCGCCGCTCGTCGACCGCACTGCAGTTCGATCGGCTCGAAGAGCAAGTGCGTCGTGCCGTCCCGCCAGGTGCTCTTCAGTTCGAGCCGGATTTGCTCGCCACATCGCTCGAGGCGCTCTTCCGACAACGGCGGCCGGAGGAGATACCGGCATAGCCGTTCAAGACGATCACGGCTCTTCGCCCGGACCGTCGTATCGGCGTGCAGATCGAAGCCATCAATGCGCGCACGGCGACGCCCTAGCTTCACGGCGGTCCCGGCCTCGGCCGGCGCGGCGAACCTCGACCGAAAGCGCGCGATCGGGTGATGCGCATGGGGACCCGTCAGCGCGAGCTGCTGAATGGACGCCGCGCCGAGCTGGTCATGTAAGGAGGGTGCCTCGTTGTCGGTGTTCTCATCCTCGCCATCGATGCACAGCCTCGAGGCCACGGCGACGTGCCCGCTCTTCATAAAAGTCGAAGACTTCCCGCGTGAACACCGCGAGCACCTCGCGGGCCAGGTCGTGGTCGAACGCGACACGGAATCGAAGGCGGAAAGGGAGGCTCAAAACCCACTGGCGGGTGGGCACGCACGGGATCACCTCATCGACGAGGTGCGCGGCCCTCGCGGTCATGCGTCGCCCGCCGCAGGAGGGACAAAACCCGCGGCGCTGGCAGCTGAACGCCAGCAGCCGGTCGGTCCCGCAGTCGTCGCATCGGAATCGCGCGAACCCGTGGGCGAGCACACCGCATTCGACGAAGCTCCGCATCTCGGATTCTACGAAGCTCGGCACGCCGGCCCCGTCGCTGTCGCCTCTGGCCGCCTCGGCCAGGAACGTTTCGAGATGCTCGCGCATCACCTGATGCAAGAGCGAGCCCTCACGGTCGCGCCGTACGTATTGACGCTTCTTCCGCGGGACCGACGGATACACCCTCGCCGGGCAGAGCGACTTCCGTGCCGCTCGACGGCCTTCGCCATTTCAGGGGGTTAGAGATCGAAAACGGCGGAATCGCCGCCACTCCGCCGGCGGCCGCCACCGAAACGGGAAAACGGCTGTAGCCGTGCATGGCTACGCTGTCGAAGTCCGTGGAGCTGCACGGGTAC
>JAFDCW010000910.1 GCA_019312705.1 Deltaproteobacteria bacterium | reverse complement strand
CACCGGCCACCTTCTATCAATACTTCAAGGACGTCGAAGACGCGGTCCTCACCCTGGCCGAACTCGCTTGTGCCGAGACGCCCGCGATGGCGGAGTTCCTCGACGGCAGCTGGCGGGGCGACGAGGGTCTCGAGCGGGCGCGCGGGATCGTGGACGCCTTCATCCTGCATTGGGACGATCACCACGCGGTGTTGCGGGTAAGAAACCTTGCCTCGGACGAAGGCGACCTACAGTTCCGAGCAGTGCGGGGCCGGGCCAGTGGACCGGTGCTGCGAGGCATCATGCGGCTCATCGAAGAGAGCCAGCGCGAGGGCCGCATCTCGAAGCGGGAGAACCCGCTCGCGGTTGCGGCCAGCATGGGGGCGGTGCTCGAGCGCATGGCGGCCTATCACCGCGAACTCGAAAGCGGCGGCATCTCTCGAGACGACTTGGTCGAGACCTGCGCCCGCATCCTCCACCGCACCGTGACGGGCGAGTCGCATCAATGAACGAGGCTTCGGCAATTTCATGCAAGAGGAATCGATGAACGAAAAACCGTTCCGGTTGCAGCCCCTCGTCGACGACGAAAACCGACATTTCTGGGAAGGCGGGAAGGATGGCGAGTTGCGCTTCCTGGCCTGCAAGGATTGCGACACCTACATCCATCCCCCCGCGCCAGTCTGCCCGGCTTGCCTCGGCCGCAACTACGAGCCCCGGGCCGTATCGGGCCGCGCCGAAGTCCATACCTTCACGGTGAACCATCATCCCTGGGTGCCGGGATTCGATCCCCCCTACGTGGTCGCGATCGTCGAGTTGGTCGAACAGGAGGGTCTGCGCCTGATGACCAATATCGTGAACTGCGAGATCGAAGACGTCGAGATCGGGATGCCGGTCAAGGTGCTCTTCGAAGCCCTCGAGGATGGCGCCTACCTGCCGCTCTTCGAACCCGTGCCAGCTAGCGGGGCGGGGCGGGTAGATGGAGGAGCGGGGCAGGTAGATCGCGAAGCGGGGCGGGCATAAGGGATGGAATCGCCTGAACGTCAAGCTGCCCTCACCGGGATCGGCCAATCCGAGGTCGGACGCAAGCTCAACCGCGACCCGATGTCGCTGACCATCGATGCGTGTCTGGCCGCGATCGAAGACGCGGGCCTCGGCCGCAACGACATCGACGGGCTATCGACCTACCCCGGTGCCGGGATGGCGGGCGCCCCGGGCTTTACGGCGGGAGGCGTAACGGAGGTCCAGGACGCCCTTCGGCTCAACCTCAACTGGTTCAACGGCGGCCCCGAGCTTTCCGGACAGCTGGGCTCCGTCATCACGGCATGCGCCGCGGTCGCGACCGGGTTGGCCAAGCATGTGCTCTGCTTCCGGACCGTCTGGGAATCGACGGCCCAAGGTGGTGGCAGGCGGGCCGGCATCGGGACGGGAGGTGGAGGTAAATTCAAGGCCTCGGGCTTCATGCAATACAGCTTGCCGTACGGGGCCGCCTCGGCGGCGGTCTGGATCGCCATGATGGCGAAGCGACACTTTTACAAGTATGGGACGACTCGGGAGCAGCTCGCCCAGATCGCCCTCAATGCGCGCAAGAACGCGGCCCTCAACCCCAAGGCGATCTTCCGCGACCCGATGACGATGGACGACTACATGAACGTCCGCATGATCTCGGAGCCCTTCTGTCTATACGACTGCGACATTCCGGTGGACGGCGGCACTGCGATGATCGTCTCCCACATTGATCACGCCAGAGACCTGCGTCGCCCGCCTCTGCGGGTCGAGGCGGTCGGGAGCGCGCTGCACGGACGGCCCTCGTGGGATCAATTCGACGACCTCTCCACCATGGCGCTCCGGGATGCGGCCAACATGATGTGGCAGCGGACCGACATCAAGCCGGCCGACGTCGATGTGGCCGAGCTCTACGACGGGTTTAGTTTCATCACCCTGTCGTGGCTCGAGGCGCTGGGCTTTTGCGGGATCGGGGAGGGTGGACCCTTCATAGAGGGTGGCAACAACATCGCGCTCGACGGCATCATCCCGGTGAACACCCACGGCGGCCAGCTCTCGGCCGGGCGTCTCCACGGCTACGGGTTCCTCCACGAAGCCTGCGTGCAGCTCTGGGGCGATGGCGGAGAACGCCAGGTCGGGGGTGAGCCTCGGGTCGCCGTCGCGGCCGCTGGCGGCGGGCCCCTGGGTGGTTGCCTGTTGCTATCCCGCGAGTAGCGGGCCCCTTGCCGGTTCGATTCCGCACGTCTTCATGTTGGCTGCCCGGGCCCCGTGGATGTGTGACATCCGTACCCAGGGTCGAGATTTGTCGAAACATCCCGCGCAATGTGCCGATGTCTAGACGGTGGGCCGCATTCGGCGACGCCCCGAGCGGGGAGCCGAAATGCACCGAGCCGAGACGCAGAGAGCCGAGATACACAGAGCCGAGATGCAGCA
>JAFDCW010000909.1 GCA_019312705.1 Deltaproteobacteria bacterium | reverse complement strand
TCGTCCATCTTCGGTTCTCCCGCGTCTTTCACGCGTCTAAATCGCTACCAATCGAGTCCTCAGAGCAGGCTCTTGCCGCGCTTACCCCAGGCCTCGGGGGTGTAGGTCTCGAGCGCTAGGGCGTGCACCGGGCCCGCCATGAGCTCCCCGAGGGCTCGGTAGATCATCTGATGCTGCTGGACGCGGCTCTTGCCACCGAAGGCCGTCGAGACGACGACCGCCTTGTAGTGGTCCTTGCCTCCGGTGAGGTCCTCGAGGGCGAGGTGCGAGACTTCCGGGACACTTTCGCGGATTCGCTCTTCGATGACGTTCGGCTCGATCATGACGTGGCTTTCGCTGCTAGTCCGGGCCCTTTAGGGCTCGCCGGAGGCCGTGTCAACGGGAATGGGGGCCGCGAGAAGGCGCCGGGCGCGGCGGATTTCAGACGACCATGGCCTGCACGGTCACCAAGAGCGTCCCTCGCGTCGAGGCACAGAGCACCGGGCCTGGAGCGGCAATTTGCGGCCCTTTACAGGACGGAGCCGGCGCATACCTTCGCTGCATGGCCGAGAGCTACACCAAGGTGGCGGATCTCATGACCGCCGACGTCACCACCATCTCACCCCGCGACAGCCTCGAGTTCGTGGAAGAGGCGATGGAGGTCTTCCGGTTCCGCCACTTGCCGGTGGAAGAGGACGGAATCTTGCTCGGCGTGCTGACCCACCGAGACATTCTCCGCACCGCCGCCAGCACCCTGGCCGAGGGCAACGCGGCGAGCACCGAGAAGCTTCAGCAGCGCCACACGGTCGGGGACGTGATGACCCGGGACATGCGGACCGTGACTCCCGACACGCCCCTCGTCGAAGCCGGTCGCATCTTGACCGCGACGAAGATCGGGTGCCTCCCGGTTGTCGAGGGCGGGCGCCTCGTCGGCATCGTGACAGAGTCCGATTTCGTACGTCTGGCGACGACGCTGTTGGAGTGAGAGAGCCCCATCACCGAACGGGCAACCGTCGCCGACCCTCGCGGAGTTCGACGTTCCCGAGCTGTCCGCAGGCGGCCATCGACTCGCGGCCTTTGGTGACTCGGCGTCGGACGCGCAGCCCTTCCTCGCGCAGCCAGCCGACGAAACGGCTCACCTCGTCGTCGGTCGCGGCCCGGGTGAGGGGGACGTTCCCCGGGTTGTAAGGGATGACGTTCACGAGCACCCGGCCGAGGGGGGCGCAGAATCGAGCTACGTCCCGGGCGTCGTCGCGGCTGTCGTTCAGGCCCGGGAGCAAGCAGTAGTTCACCCCGAGCTGGAAGTTGGCCCGCTGTCGATACGCGGCCAAGGCACCCTGGAGTTCGGCGAGGGGGGCCCGCCGATTGACCGGCATGAGCTCGTCGCGGAGTGCGTCGTTCGCGGCGTTCAAGCTGACGGAGAGATTCAGGCGCTTCATGCCGAGCTCGCCGAGGCGCTCGATGCCCGGGATCACCCCGACGGTGCAAACCGTGAGGTGGTCGTGGGGCATCGCCAGTCCTCCCGGGTCCGTGAGCACTCGGAGGACCTGGCAGAGCACGTCCGCGTGATCGAGGGGCTCCCCCATGCCCATGAAGACGACGCGCTCGAAGGCCCACCCCAGCGTGCGCCGCGCGACCAGGAGCTGGCCCACGATCTCGTGCACCTTCATCGCGCGCAGCAGCCCGAGGCGCGCGGTCTCGCAGAAGCGGCAGCCCATCTTGCAACCGACCTGGGACGAGATGCAGAGGGTGTGGCGTGCATGGCCCATCGGGATGTGCACCATCTCGACCTCGAGGCCGTCCTCGAGTTCGACCACCGCTTTGACCGTCGTCCCCGCCTGGGCGTCGTGGGCCTCCTCGCACCGAGCTGTCGGAACGGTCAGGGCGAACCGGGCGCGCCACGCGGCTGCGGCTGCATCGCCCCCGACGTGCTCTTCTGGCTCGAACCGACCCGACCGGAGCGCCTGGCGATAAATCGCCCCGGCGACCTTGCCGGCCCTCGGCAGGCCGCGGGTGTGCTCGTCGAATTCGGCGCGGGTGAGTGAAGCTACCTGCTGCACGCACGAGCCTTAGCAGCTCGTGGTCGCGCGCGCCCCCGACGGCCCCGTGGGCGGGGGGCCGGTTCAGCCCGTATGGATCGCCTTCAGGCGGCGCTGCACGTCCCGGGCGAGGACCAGCTCCTGGTCCCGGGGCAAGGTCGTAGTCGCGCTGAAGAGGGCGAAGGCGACCAATCGGGGCCTGCACGCTCGCGAGGGCGTTGACTACGATTTCGATGTCGATCGCACCGTCTTCGGAGACCGCCTCGCCGAAGAAAGGCCCGTATCCACTGCCTTGGATCCAGGCGGCGAGGGTTTGCCGGGTGCTGTCGATGCCGCCGTAGGTGGCGACCGCCATGAAGATGTCGCGGAGCACCGCGTTGAAAGAGCGCACGAGCTTGCGCACTTCGTCGGGGTCGACGGAGGTGTCTTGATGGAGCTCGATCTGTTTGGCTTGCAGCAGGTGGTAGATCGCCTTGGTGGTCAGGAACTCGCCGAGGGCGCTCTCCCGGGCGATGACTTCGATGGTGCGCACCCCGTCGCACCACTCGAGGATCGTCGCGGTGGTATCGTCGAGTTTGCGCTCCGGCCGATTGGGTAGAATCAGCGGGCACATCTTGGAGTTCGGGACGCGCTCCCGGAAGAGCGTCATCTCGTCGATGCGCTGCACGCCCTCCATGAGCAAACCCTGCACCGAGATGTGCACGGTCAGCGACGGCGGAGGCGCTGCCTCATCGACTGTGGTGAAGGAGTACATGCCCTCA
>JAFDCW010000908.1 GCA_019312705.1 Deltaproteobacteria bacterium | reverse complement strand
CGGCGCCGGGCTGTTGTCCGGCACCGGCTCGACGCTGATGACCGCCACGTGACTGTCCGCGAGGTCCTTCGCCGGGTCGATGAAGTCCTGGCCCGGAAAGGGTGGAGCATCCCCGTCTCCCGCAGCGGGACCGGCACCGTCCGAGTCCGCCATGTCCGCAGCCGTGAACGTACCGGTCGAGACCGGGCCATCTGCGCCGACGACCCACCCCTCGTAGGTCCAACCCTCGGGCAGCGCCGGCAGGGTGAGCCCGGCGCTCGGAGCAGCGCCGGGAACGAGGTACCAGATCCCCTGGTTATCATCGTCCGTAGCCGAGGAGCTCGGGGTCGCGAGAATGAAGTCCGCCTCCGCAGAGGAGAAGTCGGTGGCGAGCGCCCCGGCGTGTCCGATCTCCGCGATCGCGATGCCCGCACCGTAGTCGCCGGCGACGATGTGCACCGCGGAGGGCGCCGGGTCGGGGTCGTCGGCGGGCTCGATCGTGACCACGAAGGCGGTCGCCAAAGCCTCCGTCGCTGCGTCGAGGGGGAATTCGCTCTGGGACAGCACACCTTCGGCGTCCACGGAGAAGGTCCCCGTCGTGACGGGCCCGTCCGCAGTGATCAGCCAACCCTCGTAGACGTAGTCCGCACCGAGGTCCTCGAGCCCATCGTTTCCAATGGTGAGCATGGAGCCGGTCGTGGCGTCCGGATTGCCCGTGTCCGGAAGCGCGCCGTCCGAACCCGCGTCGGTCGAGCCGTCTGTGCCGCCGTCGGGGCCCGAGGAGTCATCGCCGCAGCCCATTCCGACCAGCAGAATGATGAGCGCCGTGATTGTCGTACTTTGATTACTGAGCATCGTGCCTCCATCCCCACGACATGTGGGCTGCACGGGATATGCGGACCTCCAGAATTCGTTTCAATGATTTAGATAGAACTATTTGCATGAATCGTTCTAATCTTGTTCATGATGGAAATGAGGCATTCACGCCGCCTCGGCATGCTCTGGGGTTGGCTCGTGCCGTTCCGGGCGGTCGCCGAGACCGAGCACCTGCCGACGGCGGGCCGCGCTCTGGCGGTGGCCCCGTCGGCGCTGTCGAGGACGATTCGTCTGCTCGAGGACGATATCGGCCAGTCGCTCTTCGATCGGACCGGGCGCGCCCTGGTTCTGAATGACGCTGGCAGAGAGCTGCTGCGCGGCGTGCGCTTCGCGATGCGCCACGTCGACGAGGCCCTGTCGCGCATCGACCCCGGTCACTTCGTCGGCGCCGTCACCGTGTCCGTCTCGGGTCCCTTCGCCTCGCTCTACGTCATGCCCGCCCTCGACGCGCTGCGCCGCGAACACGAGGGGCTACACGGCATGCTGGTCTCCTTGGCCGGCCACGCCGTCAACGACGCCCTCAAGCGCGGCGAGATCGATCTCGCGCTCACCGACAAACCTTTCCCTGATGAGGACCTGAGTCTCTTCCGGCTCACCGAAATCCCCCACCGCGTCTACTGCGGTCGCAAGCACCCACTCTACCGCGACCCACAGCCGAGTCGCGCCAAGCTGCTCTCTCACGCCTTCGTCGCCCCCGTCGCCAGCGACGACGGCCACGTTCCCGACCAGTGGCCCGCCGAGTTGGAACGAGAGATCTCGCTCTCGGTCACCCAGATGCAGGTAGGCATCGACGCATGCGCCCGCGGGACGCACCTGGCTGTCCTCCCTGTTCCAGTCGCCGAGTCGGCCGGCCTACGCGCGGTGCGCAGTCCGCGCGTGCCGAGCGCGACGCTCTATGCGCAGCACCGGCCCAGCCTCGAGGTCCCCGGTCGAACCGAGCTGCTCCGGGCGGCGATCGAAGAGGTCGTCGCCGCTGTGGGCGAATGAGGCTCCGTACGAGTTGGGGCTGCGCCGGATCCTGAAGCAAGCTAGAAGAGAAAGAAGCCCATGAGCAAGATCCAAGTCTACTGCGCCGTTTCTCTCGACGGTTTCGTCGCCGGTCCAGACGATGACCTGAGCTGGCTCGGCGAGCCCGATCCGGAGCTCGTGGGTGACCCCGGCACGGTGGGCTTTCCGGAGTTCATGGCGCAGACCGGGGCAATGCTCATGGGCCGACGAACCTTCGATGTGGTGATGAGCTTTGGTGGCGACTGGCCCTACGGCTCGACGCCGGTCTTGGTTGCCACCTCGCGAGCCATGTCTGACGCCCCAGAGACGGTATCGGCGTGTCGGGGGGACATTCGCGAGCTCTGCCAGCAGGCCAAAGAGGTCGCTGGCGACCGAAACGTGTATGTCGACGGCGGCACGCTCGTCACCCAGGCCCTCGAAGCGCATTGCGTCGATGAGTTGATCCTCACGGTGGTGCCCGTGTTGCTTGGCCACGGCGTCCCGCTCTACGGCGGGAAGAAGCTCCAGCGCTTCCATGCGGTGGTCCTTGGTCGCCTCGGAACGATGACCCAGTCG
>JAFDCW010000907.1 GCA_019312705.1 Deltaproteobacteria bacterium | reverse complement strand
GCCCGCGGGCTGGTGGTCCTGTTCGGCGGGATGTCGTTTCCCCCAGCCAACAACTACCTCAACGATACGTGGCTCTACGGGGTCATCCCCGCCCCGGAGATCGAGGATGACGTGCCTTTGGAGGACCCCACGCCGACGGAGGAACCTCCGGCCGAAGGGTGAGAGGGGCGTGACGTGGGGAGTTGCTTGGAAAGTGTCGCGCGTCGACGGCTTCGAGGGACGACCGCCCGAGGGAAGGTCTGCTCAGCTACCGCAGTAGCCCGCGCCGCACGTGTTTCCGGCGGTGGGTGGGCTGATGCACTCGCTCGCACCGGCGCACTCATGAGTGCAGCGGAGCCCGCGTCGGCGAGCTCGCAGCGGGAGCCGTCTTCTACGAGGACGTAGCCCGGCTCACAAAAAGGGCTCGGTGTCGGGGCATCCGGTGAGGCAGATGCTAGCGGCGATGAGGGCGATTTGAAGAGTAAGCCCGCGATGCAAGACGGAGCCAGGCGACCAGCATCGCTTGGGTGCCCGCGGCGCCGTGCATACATCTCAACCATGACCGACCAGCGCATCCCCGAGGCCCTCCGGCGGTACGCGGGGCGTGCGATCCTTTCTGACGACCTGACGGCCGACGACGTGCTGATTCACCAAAAGGGGGAGATGCGCTTCGAGGCGGACGGCAAGTGGATGCCGTTCACGGCCGAGCAGCGTTTCAGCGCGAGGCGGGTCGGCTTCCAATGGCATGCTTGGGTGAAGATGGCGCCGCTGGTGACGGCGGTGGTGGACGACGCGTACGGGGATGGGCACGGCGTGCTCGACGCGAAGGTGTGGGGGGTGGTGCCGGTCGCCCACGCCGAGGGCGTCGAGGTGGACCGCGGCGAGGCCGAGCGCTACCTCGCCGAGCTGCCCTGGAACCCGATGGCCATCCTGCACAACCCCGAGCTGCAATTCAGCGATGGTGAAGACGGGGCGATTCGGGTGTGGGCGGGCACGCCGGAGACGTACGTCGACTTGCAGTTCGATGACGCGGGGGACGTGGCCAGCGCGTTCACTCGGACGCGGTGTCGCAACACCACGCCGGTGCCCTGGGGCGGCCGGTTTACGGACTACCGGGCGTTCGGACCGGTGCGCATTCCCTCCCGGGGCGAGGTGTACTGGGCCCCGCCGGAGGGGGAGTTCGTTTACTGGAGCGGCGAGGTGACGGGGTGGGAGACGGTGGCGGTAGCGCTGGAACGCGGATGCGTGGACATGGACTAGAGGCGCCTGACACCCGTCAGCACGGCCCGCCGAGTTCCATCGGGTGCGGGGCGTTTCGAAACGGGCCGTAGCGCGAGTCGGGGGAGTCGGCGTCGGCGTCTCGATCGCGGTCGGGGGTGCCCTGGCGTCGTTCGTCTGGGTAGGGTTGCCGTCGCACGCGCTTTTGGCGGAGGTCTTCGCGCATCCAGATGAAGGTGATGGAGGGGATGCACTCGCCGTCCATCCACGAGGCGTACATCCAGACGAGCTGGGCTGAGGCGACGAGGGACGGGGAGGCTTCGGCGAGGGCGTCGACGAGCTGGACGAGGAGGAGCCGGGTCGAGCCGAGGAGGAAACGCGGGCGGACGCCGGTATTGAGCTCGCGCAGGGGGATGGCGTCCGGAAGGCAGCGCTCGGTGGCGAAGTAGCGACGTGACCAGTCAGAACCGGGGGCGCATTCGGGGCGACGCGGGACGCTGAGGATGTCCCGGAGGATGGGGTCGGCACGGGCGAAGATGGCGCGGGCTTCGCGGGACGGCGGCTGACTTCGGGGGAGACCTCGAGAGCGGTACTGGAGGCGGAGGGCTTCGCGCACTCGGTCTGGGATGTGGCAGGCGGGGGCTCGGATGAGGGCCCGGAGGACGGTGCGCAGGACGTTGACGCGGTCGTAGGGCGCGTGAGCGAGGGGCTGGATGCCGCGGTAGATTTGGGCGGCGCATCGTTGGATGTTGGGGTCTTCGAGGCGGATCTGGGCGTCGGCGGTCGAGGCGAAGGTGGCCGAAGCCAGGAGCAGCGCGACGAGGAGAACTGAATTGTTATGGGTCATATCCACTCCACTGGGATGTCGCGGGGGCGCAGCTCGATGAGGCCGCGGCGAAGCAGGCGCGTGAGGCGTTGAGCGGCGGCGGGGCCGTCGTGCCGGGCCCGCGCTTCGAGGTCGGCGATGGCGCGGAGGGCTTCGGGGCGCGAGAGGGTGGCGAAGCTTGGAGGGGGCAGATCGACGGCTTCGTAGCCTCGTCGAATGGCGGCGGCGTGCACTTGGGCGAAGCGGGCCGCGACCTTGGGGAAGAATCGAAGGCGAAGGGCGGAGTGCAAGCGGGCGTGGCGCGGGGCCTGGAAGTCCTCGTTCTGCTCGCGGAAGTCGGGATGGGTAGTGGACTCCTGGAGGAGTTCGTAGAGCGCGGTGAGCTGACGAAGGCGG
>JAFDCW010000197.1 GCA_019312705.1 Deltaproteobacteria bacterium | reverse complement strand
AAGAATCACCGGCCGAATCGAAGCTACCGGTCAAGAACCGTCGCCGCGGCCCGACCTGGCGCTCGCCGCGAGGGCGTCCGCGAATTCCTGTGCCGAGGCCCACCGCTCCGCGGGGTCTCGGTGGAGAGCCCGGTCGATGGCGGCACTCAGGCTCTCCGGGAGGTCGGGGCGCAGCTCGCGAATCAGAGGGGCAGGTTCACTCACGATCTTGATCAAGAGTCGGCCGATGTGGTCGTCGTCGTACGGCGGCTGCCCCGTGAGCGCGTGAAAGAGCACGGCCCCCGCGGCCCAAATGTCGGCGCCTGGATTGGCCGGTTCTCCGCTGCACATCTGGGGACTCATGTATTGGGGGGTGCCCACGACCATGCCGTCGAGGGTACTGAAGGTCGAGCCGACGTCGCGCCGGAGCATCTTGGCGATGCCGAAGTCCAGCAGCTTGACCCTGAGCGCGCCCCCCGGCTCCCGGCACAAGAATACGTTTTCCGGTTTGACGTCGCGGTGGATGATGCCGTGGGAGTGAGCGGCGTCGAGGGCGCCGAGCAGTTGGCGTCCAACCTCGAAAACATCGCCGAGAGAGAGTCGCCGCTCTTCGATGGGGTAGAAGAGCGCCTCCCCGTCGAGGAGCTCGAGGACCATGAAGAGCTCGCCTTCGTGCCGCACGACGGTGCGGACCTCGACGACGCTCGGGTGTCCGATTTTCGATGCGGCCCGGGCCTCGCGTTCAAAGCGGGCGATGTGCTCGGCGTCTTTGGCGAGAGCGGCGTGCAGGAGCTTGACCGCGACCCGTTCGCCGAGCTCTCGATCGTACGCAGCGAAGACGGCCCCCGCCGCCCCGGTGCCGAGCACGTTCCGCAGTTCGTAGCGCCCGGCGAGCACTTCACCTATGCGGGTGCGGGCGCGCTCCCTCAGCTCCAGGAGGGCTTCGTTGAGGTCTTCGAGGGTGTCGGTTTTGGGCCGGGGCTTGGGGGCCGCGTCACCGGGGGATGTCGCGGCCACGTCGACGGTGGCGTCGGGAGCGGACTCAGCGGCGCCAGTCCGGTCGTCGGCCACCGTACCCTGCCGCGGCGGCGGAGGCGGCGTCGTCTTCACAAATCGGGTCGTCACCGATTCGTCCGCGTCGTCCTTCGGAGCCCGGCTCACGCTCGCATGATAGCGCCCTCGTCGAGCCCGGCTACGAAGGAATCGACCGTTGACCCACTTCGTGAGAGGTCGCTCAAGCGGCCCGGCTTCGGTAGGGCCCGTGGGGAGTGGCGTCTGCCGGGAGCATCGCCGTCTTGTGGAAACGCGTTTGAATCAATGCCCCGGTGCCTACTGCCGCGGCGACGACGGTCGCGATGCCGCCGGCAACCGGGAGGAGGGATACGAGCCAGAGGGCGAGGACCCCGGCGCCGAGCTGAAGCATCGGCCTCGACCGAAGACGTTCCGAAGGCAGCGCCGCACCGAATACCGCTGCGAAGGCGGCGAGGCCTACATAGACCACCACCGGAAGCGCGATGGCTCCGAGAATAGCGGCGGGGATGCCGACGACGGTGATCGCGGCGACGATCAGGGTTACGACCGCGGCCAGGAGTCCGAGGAGGCCGTAGCCGAGGGAGGGGGCGGGCTTGCGAATGATCGTCACCTGGAGCGCTTCGAAGCGCTCCGGCGTGAGACCCATCAAAAACAAGCCGAAGACGAAGAGAAGCAAGTGGTTCAGGAGGCTCGAGAACGCATCGCCGAGGAACTCACCGAGGCCGTGGCCGAAGGAGGCCGCTAGACCCGTTGAAGGCAACTGCGATGCGCCGACCGCATGCGTTTCGCCTGCTCCTCGATGGACTCCGCCGCCGAGGGCGCTCGCGCCGCCGACGATCTGCGCGCCTTCGGCGACTTCGACGTCGCCGCCCATCGTCAGCCCCTCGCCGCCGACCGTGCCCTCGCCGCTCACCACGAGGTCTCCCCCCATGGTGAGCACGTCGCCCCGGACCGTGCCCTCGCCGCTCACCACGAGGTCTCCCCCCATGGTGAGCACGTCGCCCCGGACTGCGCCTTCGATGCGCGCGTTGCCGCCCATCGTGATGAGATCGTCGACGACCTCACCCTCGGCGACGAAGGCGTCGGCCCCAAAAGTTACCCGGTCCTGATCCCACGCCGCCGCTGGGGCGCTGGGCACGAGAAACGCCGCCAAGATGGCTGCGGCAAGGGGGGCGATGAGTAGCTGGTTCATGACGGAGGTCTCCATTGCGTGGGCACGCGCCCCGGGGTCGACCCGCGCGACGAAGGGCAATTCCTCGTGCCGCGCTGGGTGCCCCCCTCCCTACGGGGACGTCGCTGCGCTATTTCAGTCGGGCGGCGATTTTTGTTCGGTGCGTTTGAAGGGGCCCCGTTCGCCCAACTCTTCGATCTGCATGGCCGTGCCGTGGGCCTCCCGCGGGAGAAATTCGGCCACGGCCCCCGCCAGCACCGGGTGGCGGACCCAATGCACGCTGTGGATCGGCGAAGGCATCAGCCCGCGCTTGAGCTTGTGCATGCCCTGGGCTCCGGCCTCGAAGCGGGTGAGGCCCCGGTCGATGGCGCGCTCGATGAGCTGGTAGTAGCAGAGCTCGAAGTGCAGCATGTCGTAGTCGGATTCGGAGCCCCAGTAGCGGCCATAGAGGTGGGCTCCCTTTTCGAAGTTCAGTGTGCCTGCGACCGGGCGGCTTCCCTCGTAGGCCAGGGCTGCGACGACCCGGTGCCCCAGGCGCTCCGGCAAGAGCTCGAAGAAACGCGTCGTGAGGTACGGGAAGGAGCCCTTCCGGCGACAGGTGTCGCGGTAGAAGTGGGCGAGGGCGCGCCAATCACGCTCGTCGAGGTCGGGCCCCCGCTTCACTCTCACCTCGAGGTTGGCTTCTTTCACCCGGCGCCGCTCTTTGCGTATCTGCTTTCGGTTCGGTGACCGGAGCGCCGCGAGGAAATCGTCGAAGCACCCGTAGCCGTCGTTGTGCCAATGGAACTGCTGCGTCAGGCGAGGCATCAGCTCGGGGTGCACGATCAATGCGTCACGCTCTTCCTTCTCGAGGAAGTTGAAGTGAATGGACGACGCTTCGATGGACCGGGCCATCTCGAGGGCGCCGGATACCAGCGCGGCGACGATCCCCCCGGAGTCCGGGCCTCGCCGAAAGAGCACGCGACGCCCGGTGGCCGGGGTCAGGGGCGTCATCGAGACGAGCTTGGGGTAGTAGGGTAGGCCGATGCGCATGGCGGCGTCGGCCCAGGCCCAGTCGAAGATGTATTCGCCGTAGCTGTGGGACTTCTCGTAGAAGGGCAGCGCTCCGACGAGCTCCCCGGCGTCGTCCCAGACGGTGAGATGGCAAGGCATCCATCCCGTTTCTGCGCCCACCGAGCCGCTCTCTTCGAGGGCCTGGAGGAAGGCGTGGTCGACGAAGGGATCATCGTCGCCGGCCAGCGCATCCCAGGCGTCGGCGTCGATATCGCGGAGGTCGGTGATTACGCGGAGGCGCACGCGTCGACTATGTGGCCGAAGTGGGCCCGCGAGAAGGGAGCCAGTCGCCGAGGATGGAGATTCGGTCCGCGTCGAGGTCTGGCCCCGCGCTCACGGTGCGCCCCGGGGTGAGCTCGAGGCGCGGGGCGAGGGCGCCGACGGTGAGGGGCTTGCCCCGGACCTCGATTTTTTCGAAGAGCCCGCGCGCTTCGAAGTGCGGATCGGCCCGCAACTCTGCGGCGTCATAGATACGACCCACCGGCACGGCGACGGCCTCGAGTATTCGCGAGACCTCTTCGGCGCTGCGGGTGGCCGTCCAGTCGGAGATCGCACCGTCGAGCTCCGAGGCGCGCGCTACGCGTCCGGGGTTGCCGGCGAGGCTCGGGTCGTCGGCGAGGTCGTCCCGACCGATGGTCGCCATGAGCCGCCGGAAGATGGAGTCGCCGTTGGCGCCGATCACCACCCACCGTCCGCCTGTGCAGGGGTAGGCGTTGGAGGGCACGATGCCGGTGACCGTCGTACCCGACGGTGGGCGGGAGACCCCGAACCGGTCGTGTTCTGGGACGACCGACTCGAGTACGTTGAAGACCGCCTCGGTCAGGGCGACGTCGACGACCTGTCCCTGACCCGTCTGGTCCCGGTGCCGGAGAGCGAGGAGAATGCCGAGGGCGGCGTGCAGCCCGCCGAGGGTGTCGCCGAGGCTGAGGTTTGCGCGGACCGGGGCGGTGTCCGGATGCCCGATGAGGTGCCTGAGACCGCCCATGGCCTCGCACACCGCAGCGTAGCCGGGCCGCTCGCGGTAGGGGCCGGTCTGGCCGAAGCCGGAGATGCGAGCGTAGACCAACCGTGGGTCTTCCCGGAGCAGTACGTCAGGGCCTAGGCCCCACTCCTCCATGCGCCCGGGGCGGAAGTTCTCGATGAGTACATCGGCGGCCCCGACGAGGCGGTGGAACTCGTCGCGCCCGTCGGCGGTCCGGAGGTCGAGAGCGATCGAGCGTTTGTTGCGCGCGAGGCTGCGCCACCACAGGGACGTGCCGTCGTCGTCGAGGAGCCGCCAGCTTCGGATCGGGTCGCCGCTCGGGGGTTCGACCTTCACGACATCGGCGCCGAAGTAGCCGAGGTAGGTTCCGGCGAAGGGGCCGGCGAGCAGTTGGCCGACCTCGAGTACCCGAATGCCGTCGAGGGGGCGGGTGCCTTCGTCCATCGCGCTCCTCGAAATCCCGGTGGGATGGGGGGGGCTAGAAATCTGCGCGCCTCAAGAGGGCGCGACGACCTTCGGCTCGGCGATCACTTCGTTGGCGAGGTGCCGGTCGATGACGTCGTGCACGAACTCATCTTCGGTGGCTTCGAGGTCTTCGACGATCTGCGCCGCCGTCACCGCATCGATCTCCTTCTCGACGACCAGCCAGCTGAATACGCCCCGGAGAGCGCGGAAAAGGTCGGGGACGATCGCTGGATGCAGATTTTCGCGTTTGCCCAACCACCGAGCGAAGGAACTGACGTCGAAGGAACCCCAGCTCGCGTTGCGACCCGCTGCGGCGCAGGCCTCGAAGGCAAATACGGCCCTCGCTGCGAAGGCTGCGACCGGCCGCGGAAGGTTCACGGCCTGACGTGATGCGAGGAAACGCTCGGAGCGCGTATCGAGGCGCGACAGGATCCCGCGGACCGCCGCCTCGGGCTTCTCCCATATCGCAGCCGCCCGCGTTCGGTTTCCCGAATCGTTGGCCGGCTTACGTCGCGCGGAGAGACGAATCACTCGTCCCCAGCGGCGCTCTTCTTCGTGTTCCCCCGTATTGCTCATCACCCCACCGGGCCCCTCACGAGTACCCATCCCATCTGTGGACGACCAAGCCGTGCGCGGACCGTTCGAAACGCTTCCACGGTACTTTCCTGGGATGATCTCTCGGCCTTGTCAAGCCGATGGCGGGGTGTTCAGGGCAGGCGCGCGCGAATGTAGTCGAGCATCGTATCCACGCTCGACGACCGGGGTACTTTCGCGAACGTCGCGCCGATGCGCTTCAGGGACACGACTGCAGCGCTTCCCCATGGTTGGTCGCTGGCCCACACGACGGTGAGGGTCGCGACCGGAGCACTCGCGACGAGGTCGGCGAGCTCCTGGGGCGTCAGGTCGGGGGCATCCTGTCCGTCGACGATCACGATCTCCGGAGTGAGGGAGTCGAGATGCTCGGCAAGGTCATGGCGCTTGGAACAGAGCGCGATGTCGATGCGGTGGCCCCCAAAGGCCGTGCGGATGCGCTGGGCGAGGCGCGGCGTGCGCGCTAGGACCACGATGGACACGGTGTCCTGGTCCTCGTACATCTCCCGGCTGACGGAGATGGTGGGTCGACTGCTTCCGGGCGCGGCGGCCTCTCCGCCCTTTGCGCCCCCGGAGACATCGGTAGGTTCTTCGACCGCGACCTCTGGCCAATCGGAGTCAGAGAAGGTCACGTCGATGTCGACGGGCACCGGGGCCGGGGCCAAGCCCGACGTCGCCACGGCGAGGGCGGACTGGACCGAGGTGATCGCCCCGGCTGCACTCTCGCGCCCAAAGTGCCTTTTGAGGGTCGCCGTCAAGGGGCCGGTGATGAAGGCGGCCAGGGCCCCGCGGCCTCGGGGAATATCTTCGCCTTCAGGGAGCGCGGAGAGCGCCTCGAAGATGATCGTGGGCGCTCGGTCGCGACCGACATGCCCCTCGATCGCGGAGCGCACGACGGACAAACCCACTTCTGAGGACGTGCTCTCCACGCTCGTAACCTAGCAACGTGACACCGGTACTGGCCAGAAAGGCGGTTGCTCTCTAGCGCGCGGACCCCACATTCCCTCTTAGTGCTCGGATTTACCTCGGTCACCGTTTTCGCGTGGTTCGTCGTCGTCGTCGCCGCGGGGGTCCTCCGGGGACGCTTTTTCGGCGTTTTTGCGGCGGTGATGCTCGGCGTCCACAGCGCGTCGGCGGTCGCGCTCTACCCCTACTTCGAGTGGTGTTGGCCGGCATACCTCTGGCTGCACGGGGCGGTATTCCTGCACTTTGGCTCCCTCATCTGGGCGCGCATGCGCCCGCTCCCGTGGCGCCTCGTGGTCACCATGCCGGGCATGTTCTTCGCCGCCGCCATGATCCTCGCCGTACCGTGGTCCGCCGCGGTAGCGGTAGGTTTCGAGCCCTGGGCCCCGTGGTTGCCCTTCGCCTTGGCCGCAGTTGGTCTGCTTCAGTCCGTGACCCTCGCATCCGAAGAAGTCGATGTGCGCCTCGACGGAGAGGTCGTCGCGGCCCGAGGCGTCGCCCGTCATCCCCGTGGTTCTTCCGGGGAGGGGCGAACTTTGCGTATCGTGCAGATCACCGACCCCCACCTCGGGCCCTTCATGTCCGTGTCGCGTCTGCGAGCTATCTGCGAGCGCGCCGTGAGTCGCGAGCCCGACCTGATCTTGCTGACCGGTGATTTCCTGACGATGGAGTCGCAGCAGGACCCCGAGCACCTCGAGCGCGCCCTCGAGCCCCTCGCCCAAGCAGAGGGGCGGGTCTTCGCTTGTTTCGGGAACCACGATCACGAGGCGCCGGAGATCGTCCGCGGTGCGTGCGCCGCCCACGGCATCACACTCCTCGTCGACGAAGAGGCGACCCTCGATACGAAGGCCGGGTCGGTGCAGATCGTCGGCGCCGATTTCGTGTTCCGTGACCGGGCCGGACACCTCGCTGCGTTGGCGGAGAAGTATCCGCGCCGCGACGGCCATCTGCGCGTCATCTTACTGCACGACCCGGGTGCATTCCGCCACCTTCCCGAGGGGCACGGAGACATCGTCTTCGCCGGCCACACCCATGGCGGTCAGATCGGCCTCGTCAGTCTGGGGCTGCCATGGACCTTCGTCTCCGGCCTGAGTTCCATGCCCGACCACGGCCTCTGGGCCCGCGGCCGAGACCGCCTCTACGTGCACCGGGGCACGGGCCACTATGGTTTTCCCCTGCGCCTTGGGGTGCCCGCCGAGGAGAGCCTCGTGACGCTCTGGATCGACGGCTGAGCCGCGATGCCTCTCC
>JAFDCW010000906.1 GCA_019312705.1 Deltaproteobacteria bacterium | reverse complement strand
TGGCCCGTTCATGGCAGGCGCCGATCCGGTCATCGCCTCGGTCGACGGCGACGCCACGCTGGAGGTCTTCTTCCACGGGGCCTGGCAGAGCTCCCGCTTGGTGAACAGCACCGGTTCGACCCTATGGACGCTGCCCGCAACAAATACTCAGGTCAACGCCTATGGCGCCCAGGTGGACTGCGCCGGCGCCGTCTCCTTCGTCGCCGGGGAGAGCGGCTCCCCAGAGCTGCTCACCATCAACGGGGGCGATGGGAGCATCACCACGCGCCGGGTCCTGGCCGAAGGCATGGCCTACGACGTGGGCTCGGTCCCCGCGAGCGCGCGCACCGGCATCACTGGAAACGTGACTGCCGTGGCGTCGTTGGGCAGCTCCGGTGACCCCGCCGTACTGGTGGGCTCGACGGACGGATACCTCTACGCCCTCGATCCCTGCGCGCTGACGGTGCGCTGGTCGATCGACCTCCGGTACCCCGTCGGCGAGCCCATCGTCGCTGACCTCGACGGCGACGGACAGGACGAGATCGTCGTCAGCGTGGCCGACGGCTATCTCTACGGCATCGGCGGCGCGGCTTACGACGCGCCGGTCGTTCGCGACATCGATCCCGGCGTGCCCGGCACCGACGTCGACGAGGTCGACACGTCGGACACGCTCTGGGCCTCCTGGGACCCGGTCCCCGGGGCGACATCCTACATCGTGTCGGTCTTCACCGAGTTCGGCTCCGAGGTGCGCTTCCCCAACGCGCAAGACGTCGGTGCTGTGGACGTGGTCGAGATCCCGATGCTCGCCCTCGCCCAGGGCGGCAGGTACTTCATCGCGGTGCAGCCCGTCGGCCCCGACGGGCCGGGCCTCGAGGGGCGCTCCGATGGGGTGACCGTCGTCGATACCCTGCCTCCCGAGGCCACCATCAGCGTCTCTCCTGACCCGGCGTGGCCGCCAACGGACATCGTGCCGCGGCTATTCGGCACTTGCACCGACCGCGTCGACCTCGCGCGGGTCGCGACGTCGGTCGAGGCGATCGACGGCAGCAGCATCATCCCCATCGACACCCGCGTCGTCATGGGACTCACGGCGACCTCGATGGCACCCTGGGACGGGCGGATCGATGGCGCCGAGGCGCCGGCCGGGACCTACGTGGCGAGGGTCACCTGCACTGACTCCGGTGGTCGCACATCGACCGCTACCGTAATGTTCGACCTCGACCCAACGGCTGAGCCGATGACGCCGGACGGCGGCATGGTGGACCCGGACAGCGGCACGATGACCATGGACGACGGCGGCTGCGGCTGCCGCACCGCGATGCCCCGGACGACCAGCGCTCCTCTCGGCGCCCTCGGCTTGCTCGTGATGGTCACCATCGTCCGACGCGCGCGCCGGCGCCGATGAAAGGCTACGAATCGCGTGTCTTCGAGGCGCCGCTGAGGAGCGGCGCCGTCGTTCGCCACGACGTCTACGAGCGCGGCGAAGGGCCGCCGGTGGTGCTCATCCAGGAGTTGCCGGGCATCGGCCCCGAGACCCTCGCCCTCGCCGAGCATCTGGTCGGGGCAGGACACCACGTCACCCTCCCCCACCTCTTCGGCCCCCTCGGCCGCACGGCGATGGTCGGCAACCTCGCGCGGATCTTCTGCATGAGGCAGCAGTTTCGCATCTTCGCCAAGAACGAGAGCAGCCCCGTCGTCGATTGGCTCGGAGCTCTCTGCCGAGACGTGAAGACGCGTCGTGACGCCCCCGGGGTCGGGGTCATCGGCATGTGCCTCACCGGCAACTTCGCCATCTCGCTCATGGCCAACGAGTCCGTCCTGGCCGCCGTCGCTTCGCAACCGGCGATGCCATTCCACTCCCAGGGCAGCCTGCACATGACGCCGGACGAGGTCTCGGCGGTGCGCCAGGGCCTCGACGACAAGGGCCCGATGTACGCGTTGCGCTTCGAAGGCGACTTGATGTGCACCGGTGCCAGGTGGGACGCCGTGGGCGCAGCGTTCAACGATGGGGGCACGGAGCGCGTGCGCCTGGTGACGCTGCCCGGCCGGGGGCACTCGGTGCTGACGTTGGACTTCGTCGACGAAGAGGGGCACCCGACGCGGGAGGCCCTGGATGATGTGATCGGGTACTTCGGGGAGCGTCTGAGGATTTAGCGACGGGACCGGTGGACGGGGCCTACCGCACCGGGCGATGCCGTGTCACTTTGAACGGCTATATGTGGAAGCGGAGATTTGCGAGGGGCCTCCTCTGGGTTGTTTTGGCGGTTTGGGCAGTCTCGCCCCTCGGCTGTGGCGACGACGGGGGAGTGACGCCCCCTACGGACGGCGGAGCCGATACGGGAGTCGACACCGGCGTCGACGCCGGCCCTCCTCCCCCTCCTGAGCGCTGCGCATCGTTCGCGGCCCCCGGGGTCGGCCCCCGGTTCCGGGACGTGACCGCCGCCTG
>JAFDCW010000196.1 GCA_019312705.1 Deltaproteobacteria bacterium | reverse complement strand
GACTTAACCTTCAGGGGGTCGATCGAGTAGTTCATGACGAGGCCGAAGTTCCATCGGCCGGGACCGGGGGTTCGGGTCGCCTGAATACCGAGGAAGCCCTGGGCGTCGAGGGCGGGGGTAAACCGCTCGATGTCGACGCCTCGCCCCTGGGCGCCGGCCGGAGAAGCTGAGACCGTCAAGAACGCCACCGCGAGGGTGACCGATGCGAAGATATGATGGCGTGCCAAGCGTATTCCTCCCCAGAGCGCCGGAGCATACGCGAAAGCGACCCCTGAGGTGAATTCTCAGAGGCCTCTCTCGGGGCGCACCAGCGATGATATCCTCAGGGTCCCCATGGTCGCCAAAGACGATGACTCCCACCACCGGCGTGCGAAGCGCCAATCCGTCGTCCTCGAGATTCGGGTTCGCCGCGACGACCCCGGGGCGGCCTTGATCCACGTGGGGCGGACGTCGGATCTCGGCCTCGGCGGCGCATTCGTCGAATGCGAGACCCTATTGCCGGTCGGGACCCCGATCCGGGTCTCCATCAAAGCCCCGACGGCGTGGGAGCCCCTCGAAATTGCGGGGGAAGTTCGTTGGGTCGTCGATAGTTCAGAGGACGGGCCGACCGGCTTCGGTGTACGCTTCGCCTCCCTCGGGGGCCCCGAGGCCACCGCGCTCTACGAGCTCATCAACCACAGCGCCTTCGAGTGACCCGCGAGAACTTCACGGACAGCGCCACCCCCCCGGCGTCGCCGGCCGCAGATCCCATGATCGGGACCGTCATCGACGAGCGGTACCGTGTCGATGGATTGCTCGGCGAGGGCGGCATGGGCTCGGTCTACGTCGCCGAACACCTCAAACTGCACAAGCGGGTGGCCCTGAAGGTCATCCACCCGGAGTTCGCCGGAGACGGTGAGCTCGCCGCGCGCTTCGCCCGGGAGGCCATGGCCAGCGCCCAGCTCGACCACCCCCACGTGGCGAGCGCCCTCGATTTCGGGACGCTTCCCGAGGGCAGCGCTTACCTCGTGATGGAGCTCGTCAAGGGCGAGAGCCTGAGCAACCTGATCGAAGACGGGAGCGCATTGCCCTGGGCCCAGGCGTGCGAGGTCGGGGCACAGATCGCCGACGCCCTCGCTGCGGCCCACGCTGCTGGCATCGTTCACCGGGACCTCAAGCCCGACAACGTGCTGATCGAACCCCGAGACGATGGCTCACTGCTCGCGAAGGTCCTCGACTTCGACATCGCCCGGGTCATGACCGAGGGCAAGAAGGCCCCCGCCGGGGCCGCCCCCGGGAAGAACCTCACGCGGGTCGGCACCGTCATGGGCACCCCCGGATACATGGCTCCCGAACAGGCGATGGGCGAAGAGGTCGACTTTCGGGCCGACCTCTATGCCCTCGGAGTGTGCATGTGGGAGCTGCTCGTCGGCCAGAAGCTCTACGACGGTCACGACCTGACGGCGATCGTCACTCAGCAGCTCACGGTAACGCCCCAGGACGTGGTGGCGGCGAGCGGCGACGCGGCGATACCCGAAGATCTCGGTGCCCTCGTCGGGGCGCTGCTTTCATCGAAGCCGACGGACCGTCCGGGCTCGGCGTCGGTCGTCCGCGACCTCCTCCGGCAACACGCGCTCCGCGCGAGCTTCACCGACATGTCGCCCGAGGGCGTGGACCCCACCGGCCGCGTACCGACGACCGGAGGCGCCCCGGGCACTGAGCCGACGATGCTCGCCTCGGCGGAGCCTCAGATACCGAACCTCCCCAAGCTCCAAGGGAAGGCGCTCGCTCTCGGTTGCGCCGGGCTCGCCGCCCTCGCGCTCCTGGTGACGATAGCTATGGTGGCCTCCGGCGGCGACGACACCCCCGCGGACCCGAAAGCGACCGCGGCGGAGCCGGGACTCATCCGCGAGCTGCTCAGCCCCGCGGCGCCGGTCCCGCCCGAGGTGACCGCGCGCGTCGAGGCCATGCAGTCCGAGCGGCGGCTCCGGGATCGGCGGCAAGCGGCGCGGTGGCTCATTGGCCACGAGCCCGTGAGCGATGTGCCTGACTGGGCGCGCATCACGGCGAAGATGATCGTCGCCCGCCCATGCGAGGAAAAGCGGGCGCTGCTCGCCGAGCTCGTCGACCTCGACGCAGAGGAGGCGTTACCGGCCGTATTGCGCATGTACCGAGCGCCCCGAAACCAATGCGGCAACCTGTTCAGCCGCAGGGATTGTTTCAGCTGCATGCGTGAAGACATCGAGTCGGCGATCGAGGACCTGGGGGGAGACCTGGACGACTCCGACGAGGACTAGGGCAATGCCGTTCACTCACGCCATTCGCCGGCTTTCGTCCTCAGGACCGACCTCGAAATACCTTTGGTATTCCTTCGGCCCGCCCCTGCGGTCGCGCTCGGCGACTGACGCAATTGAACGGCATTGGGTCTAGGGGGGACGATGGCCTTCCTTTATCGCGCTCTCCGCCGCGGGCTGACGCTTGGCCTCGAGCTTTACTTCGTCGACATCAAGTCCACGGGGAGGCGACGCATCCCCGCCGAGGGCCCGGTGATTCTTGCGGCGAACCATCCAAACTCGATCATGGACACGGTCGTCCTGGGCTCGCAGACGACACGGACCATCTCCTACCTCGCCCGGAGCGGCCTCTTCGACAACCCGGCGGTGTCGTTGCTTTTCCGAAACGCCGGCGTCATTCCCATCTATCGGCGCCAAGATAGCCCGCAAGATGGTCCCGCTCCCGACGATGCCAACGCGGACTCCTTTCGCGCCGCCTACGAAGTCCTCGAGGGCGGCGGCACGATCGGGATCTTCCCGGAAGGGCGTAACGCACCGGAGCGTCACGTGCGAGAGCTCAAGACCGGCACGGCGCGCATCGCCCTCGGCGCGGAGGCCAAGAACGACTGGACCCTGGGCGTAAAGATCGTCCCGGTAGGCCTCAACTTCGAAGACCGGGACCGCTACCTCACCCGGGTCTTGGTGCGCTTCGGTGAGCCGATCGACGCCCGTGACTTCCGCGCTGCCTTCGAAGCCGACGAACGCCAAGCGGCACGGGCGATGACGGACCGTATCCAGGAGGGCATTCGCGCCGAAGCTGTGCACGTGCATGAATAGCACCACGCCGAATTGGTTCGCGACATCGCCGAACTCTACTCCGCGACGATCCTCGAAGAGGTGATGGGCCGGATGCCGGACGTGCGCGGGCAGCGGCGCAAGATGCTCGACCGCCTCAAGGGCGTAACCCAATCGAGGGAACACCTCGACGACCTGATGGACGCCCAGCAGGCCATCGCCGACGCGGTGAGCTACTTCGAGGCGGAGCGCCCGGAGAACGTCGTGCGCCTTCAACGCACGATTCGCCGCCACAAAGAGCACCTGGCCCAGGTCAGCCTGCGCCGAGACTTCCTCGACCGCCCTCCGAAGACCCTGTCGGCGCGCCGTGAAGCACTGAAAATGACCCTCTACGCCGTCGCCCTGGGCCCCTTTGCGCTCTACGGCCTCGTCCACGCGTTCATTCCCCAACGCATCACCCGGCGCTTCGTCATGCGAGCCCCCGACGAAGCGATGCGCGCCATCACAGCCATCGTCGCCGGCAGCGGGATCCACGGAGCCTTCTACACGCTCTTCGGCTACTTCGCCTACGCCGCGTCGGGCTCCTGGGTCGTGACCACGGCGTACCTGATGACGCTGCCCTTCGCCGGCATGTGGTGGATCCGCTACCGGCGACAGCTCGCCCGCTACTCCGGCCGCATCGTGACTCGCACCCTCTTCTCATCGAACCGGCGCCTCGTACGCAAACTGGTGTTCGAAAGGGAGCAAATCCTCCTCGAGCTCGACCAGCTGCGCCGCGAGTACCAGGCGCGGCCGCATCCCGAGCGTCCCGCCGGTGCCCAAGAGGCTGCCGCCTCGACAGCGCCGAGCTGAGTTGCTAACAGCGTGCGGGCGATGCTCCAGATCCACGAGCGCGGCGACGCGGCCTACGACGAAGTCCTCCGGGCACTCTCACGGCGCGGCGACGCCGACCTCGAGCGGGTCGAGCCGGCGGTCCGGGAGATCCTCGGGGCTGTCCGCGAACGTGGCGACGAAGCCCTTCGGGAACTCACCGAGCGCTTCGAGGGGCGAGCCCTCGAGGCCGTTCGCCTCGACGACGACCATTGGCGCTCGGAGGCCGCGCGTGCCCCCGCCGAGGTGCGGGATGCCCTCGCCGCAGCCGCGGAGCGCATCCGCCGGTACCACGAACACCAGCGCGATGCCGGCTTCCGCTACGAAGAGGACGGCGTAGTTCTCGGCCAAAGGGTCCGGCCGGTCCGCGCCGCAGGCGTCTACGCCCCAGGCGGCAAGGCCCGCTATCCATCGACCGTGTTGATGACCGCCATCCCGGCGGCGGTCGCCGGCGTGCCGCGCATCGTGCTTGCGACTCCGCGGCCAACCCCGGAGGTCCTCACCGCGGCCGCGATCAGCGGGGTGACCGAGGTCGTCGACCTGGGCGGTGCCCAAGCCATCGGGGCCCTCGCCTACGGGACGCCGTCCATCGAGCGCGTCGACAAGGTCGTCGGCCCCGGCAACATCTACGTGGCCTGCGCCAAGCGCCTGGTCTTCGGCGTAGTGGACATCGACTCGATCGCCGGTCCGAGCGAAATCCTCGTGGTCGCCGACGACGAGGCGAGGCCCTCCGTGGTCGCCGCCGATCTGCTCTCCCAGGCGGAACACGATGAAGACGCTTACCCGCTGCTCATCACCCTCAGCCGGGCCCAGGCCGACCGGGTAGACCAGGAGGTCGCGGCGCAGCTCGGCGACCTGCCGAGGCGATCGATCGCCGAGGTTTCGGTCCGCGACAAGGGATTCTGTTTTGTCGTCGGTGACCTGCAAGAGGCGGCGCGAGTGGCGAGCACGCTGGCTGCGGAACACCTGGCCCTCCAGGTGCGCGAACCCGAGGCTCTCTTCGAAGAGATTGACGCCGCCGGGGCGGTCTTCCTCGGAGACCACACGCCAGAGGCCGCCGGGGACTACGCCGCCGGCCCCAGCCACGTACTGCCCACCGGCGGCGCCGCGCGATTCGCCTCGCCCCTCGGCGTGTACGACTTCGTCGTGCGCACCTCGATGATTCGCTACTCCAAGGACGCCATCCACGCCCAGGCCGACCTCCTCGAAGCGCTCGCGCGCCTCGAGGGCCTCGAGGGCCACGCCCGGGCCGTCGCCGCACGCCGCTGACCGAGTTGGCCGAGAGAAACACCGATGGATCCCAGTACGCACAGCCGCTTCCTCGAATACATCGAACTCTGTGAGGGCTTCCTTCGGGGCGGCATGCAGAAGCTCGACCGCGATTCGTTCCCACCCCTCGACGCCGAGTACCAGGCCCTCATTGCCCTCGAAGAGAAGGGCCTCCTCGACGCCGAGCAGGCGCGGCGAATCGTCGTCCTGCGCCGGGTGCTGCTCCAAGACTGATTCCCGACCGATGCGAGACGAATGAAGAAAGGCGTCGACCCTTCGGTGGTGACCCCGACGACGCGGTGCGCGTCCTGAATCGCGAGCTCAGCCGCGGCTTCGACATCGTGCTTTCCGTCGGTACGTCGAGCCTCTTCCCCTACATCGCCGAGCCCGTGCGCATGGCCGAGCGTGCCGGCATCCCGACGGTGGAGATCAACCCCGGGGTGACCGACATCTCGGACGTCGTCACTCACAAGATCAGCGGCCGGGCCGCGCCGGTGCTGGACGCGATCCTCGACGCGTATCTGGGGCTGCTCGGCGGATGACGATCAACGACGAGGCCCCTCCCAATTTCGCGCCGCCACCCCCGGCAAAGCCCGGAGCCGCGCGTCGCCGTGCGCCCCGGTCGCGGCTGTGGGCGGCCGCATGGGTCACCGCCTTCACCGCCGTGGTGGTCGGGGGGGCGCACTACCTCGCAGTCGCCCCGATATATCCCCTGGTCGTCATGAACATGATGCTCCCGTGGCTCGCCGCAGCAGCTATCGCGGCGTTCACCGCCTCGGTCCTCGGACGGCAGGGCATGCTCATCCCGTTCGCCCTCCTCGGGGCCCTGGCCTCGTCATGGCCGGTGGCGGGGGAGCGCCTGCCGCAAAACGCGACCTATCCGCAAGGCTTGCCGTTCCGAGTGCTCACCGCAAACCTCTACGTCGGCAATACGAATCACCAGGGGACCATCGCCTCGCTCCTCGGGGCCGACGCCGATGTGATCTGCCTCGAAGAGGTGACCCACGGCTGGGCGGTGAGCCTCGAAGCCATCGATGTCACAACCGCCTATCCGCACCGGCTCCTCAGCCCCGAGGACTCGCCCTTCGGCATCGCACTGCTCTCCCGCCTCCCCCTCACAGACGTCGAGGAGTATTCCCTAGCCGACCTGCCCCAGCTCCGGGCTACCGTCGACGTCGAGGGCACGGCGGTCGAAGTCCATTGTGTGCACCTCATGCCGCCTTTCACGCCGGACCTCTACGCGGTGCACCGCCGAGGGGGCGACGAACTGCTCGCGATGCTCACCGCTCGTCCGCCCGACGCGGGGCCCATCGTCGTCGCCGGAGACTTCAATTCCACGCCGTACAACGCCCTCCATAACCAGCTCACCGCAATGCTCGAAGACGCCTGGATCGCCGGCGAAGACGGCTTTGGCCACAGCGCCCCGGCGAACCTATCGGCGATCCCCCCGATGCGCGTCGACCACGTCTACGTCGGGGCCGGCGCCCGATCCATGGGGGGAGAGCTCTTGCCGGGCAACGGCTCGGACCACTACCCCGTCGCCGTCGACCTCGCCATCCCTCGACAGATGGCCAGCCCGTAGGTTAAGGACGACCCATGGCGTCACGCCCCCGCAAATACTGGCTCATGAAGAGCGAGCCCGACGTCTACTCGATCGACCACCTGGCCAAGGACGGCAAGGCCGAGTGGGACGGGATTCGCAACTACCAGGCCCGCAACTTCATGCGCGATGAGATGAAGATGGGCGATCTGGTGATCTTCTATCACTCGAACGCGAAGCCCCCGGGCGCCGCCGGTATCGCCCGGGTCGCCAGCGCGCCCTACCCGGACCCCACTCAGTTCCAGAAGAAGTCCAAGTACTTCGATGCGAAGTCGTCAAAGGACGACCCGCGATGGATCTTGGTCGACGTGGAGTTCGTCGAACGCTTCGACGACCTCGTCGGCCTCGGGGACCTCAAAGGGGACCCGAGCCTCGAAGGCATGCTGCTGATCCAGAAGGGCCAGCGCCTCAGCATTCAGCCCGTCGACAAGAAGCACTTCAAGCGGGTCCTGTCCGTCGCCGGCGCAAAGACCCGCGTGAGCTGAGCGGCTGCCACCAAGTCCAAGCGCACAACAGTGCCTCCTGGAGCGTGAGACACAAGCGAGGTGGTCTCGGTTTCGAGCAGCCCGCGCAGCCTATCTTTATAGGTGAGCAGGCAGCGCAGAAAGCGAGGCCAGATCGCGCCGTGGATCGCGCTCCATACGGCACTGTTTAGGTTGCTTCGCGGCCGATGAGCTTGTCGAAGTGGGGGGCAACGTGTGTCTTGAGTTTGGCGACGA
>JAFDCW010000905.1 GCA_019312705.1 Deltaproteobacteria bacterium | reverse complement strand
CATGACGTGGTCGGTCCGGTCCTCGATGTCGTCCGGCATGACGTAGGGCCCGGTGAAGCCGGTGATCTGCATGCGCGATCCGGGCTGGGTGCGATAGACCAGCGGCGGCGAGAGCAAGGGCGGGTGGTCGGTCACGCCGCTGACGTAGCGCTCTTCTTTGACCGTGATCGCCAGGTACTTTTCGTGGGGCGCCGATGCGAGGGAGTAGGCCCGGGGCGGCTCCTTCCTGCCCTTGCGGTCCTCTAGGTAGGCGGTCCACCGGGCGAGGGCGTCGAACTGCTGCGGGGCGATGGTGCAGAAGTGCCCCGGCTTGTAGTCCAGCGTGTCGTTGCCCGTGAAGAAGATGAGGGTGGACGTATCAGGGGTTTCGCGGATGACGTCCGCGACCATCACCTCGAGCTTCTTGATCTTCTTGGGGGCCATCTCCAGGACGGTATCACACCGCTTCTAGCGCGATTCGCGGCGGGCGAGTTTTGGGGACGCCTCAGTCGCCGACGGGTGGGTCGACTTCGACGCGGACCTGGATGTCGCGAGGTTCGGCGCCTTCGGCGTCATCCGCGTCGTCACCGGTCTCTTCGGCTTGGGGGCCTTCGTAGAAGACGAGGGAGGCTTCTTGGGCCGCGTCGACGAAGATGCTCGGGTAGACGCCCATGCCGACGACGCCGACGAGGCAGAGCGCGATGGAAAGGCCAAGGGCCGGGCCGACGCGGACGGGCTTGTCGTCCCGCGGTTCGGTCATGTACATCGCCTTGACGACCCCGAGGTAATAGAAGAGGCCGACGACGGCGAAGAGCGCGCCGAGCAAGACCAACCACCCGAGGCCCGCGTTCCACACGGCCATGAAGACATAGACCTTGCCCCAGAAGCCGGCGACGAAGGGGATGCCGGCCAGCGAGAGCAGGAAGAGCAACATCGCCAGTGCGAGTGCCGGGGAGCGCTTGTAGAGGCCGTCGAGGTCCTCGATGTCGTCGTCGCCAAGAGTCGAGGCGGCCACGCCCTGGATGACCAGGAACGCGCCGGTGTTCGTGACGATGTAGGCCGCGAGATAAAAGAGCAGCATGCCCGTGCCGTAGGCGCTCATCGCCGCGAACGCCATCAGCATGTAGCCGATTTGGGCGACGCCCGAATAGGCGAGCAGTCGCTTGATGTTGCTCTGGGGCAGGGCGAGGAGGTTGCCGGCGACGAGCGTCACGGTGGTGATGACCAGGATGATCGGCAGCCAGCGTTCGGCGTGGGATTCGAAGCCCGCGTGGAAGAGCGTGATGAGGGCGGCGAAGCCCGCGGCTTTCGGTGCGACCGAGAGGAAGGCGACGAAGGGGGTCGGGGCGCCTTGGTAGGTGTCGGGGACCCACATGTGGAAGGGCACGGCGCCGATCTTGAAGCCCATGCCGGCGAAGATCATCACCACACCGACGATGAAGACGGGGCTCGCGGGGACCCGCGCGATGGCCTCGATGTCGGTGCTTCCGGCGAGGCCCACGACCCATGACAGACCGAAGAGGGTGATGGCGGTGCTCGCGGCGCCGATGAGGTAGAGCTTGAGGCCAGCTTCGGGGGCGTTGCGGTCGCGGCCTTCGTCGTCGTCGTTCTTGGCGTAGGTGGCCAGGATGTAGAGGGGGATGCCCATGAGCTCGAAGCACACGATGAGTAGCAGCACGTCCCGGGCCCCGGGCAAGAGCGTCATGCCGAGTAGGCTGCACAGTAGCAAGAGGTAGTACTCGCCCTGGCGATGCGGTTGGTGCTTGGCGATGTAGTCGATGCTGCCGAGGCTCGCGAGAATGCCGGCGACGAGGAAGAGGCGCTTGAAGTAGAGCGTCCACGCAGTGCCGAGGTAGGCCCCGGAGAAGGCCTCGCCGCGGATCATGTCTTCCATGAAGAAGCTCGCCACGAAGACGCCGATGAGGGAGGCGGCGGTTAGGTAGCCCAGAGTCTTGCTGGACTTGCCGGGCTTCGGGACGACGATGAGGTCCACCACGAAGACGAGCAGCGCCGCTCCGGCGAGGAGCAGGTCGAGGGCGATGGGCGCGACGACTATATCTCCGAGTCTCATGGCAGCGCCGTTACCGAGCTGGGGTTCACGATAGAGAGGTACTCGGTCGTCGCGACGTCGATGAAGTCGAGCATCAGGGACGGCGCGAGGCCGAAGACGATGATCGCCGTGCCCAGAATGAGCAGGGCCCCCCACTCGACGGTCTTCGCGTCGGACAGGTCATGGAAGTCTTCCGACGGGCCGGGGCCCCAGAAGATGTGCTTGGTGGCGCGCAGCACGTAGACCGCGGTGACGAAGGCGCCCAGGACCCCGGGGATGGCACACCAGCTGTGGTCGGACTGCCAGGCGCCGAGGAAGACGAGCAGCTCGGCGACAAAGCCCGCCGTCCCGGGCATGCCCAGGGAGGAGAGGCAGGCGACGGTAAAGAAGAACGCGAC
>JAFDCW010000904.1 GCA_019312705.1 Deltaproteobacteria bacterium | reverse complement strand
CAGCGGGTACCACCTCGAGTCCGTGGCGCGAAAGAATCTCATGATCATCGGCGGCTCGATCTTCGCCGGAACGTTTGGAATCTCTGCACTGGCCGGAGGCACGTTCCTGAGCGAGGACGAGACGGACGGCGCGCCGCTACTCATCCCCATCGCGGGGCCATTCGTGTCGATCGCCACCCTCGACATCGACATGTCCGACGAGGACGAGCGAAGCATCGGCCTCTTGCTCATCATCAATGGCGTCGCCCAGGCCACCGGCGTGACCCTCTTCATCGTCGGTGCAGCCGCAGAGAAGAGAGTGCTGGTGCGCGACAAGTATGCCGAGGCCCCCGACTCGATGACCTTCGACCTGAGTGTCGGGGCCACGGGAGCGACTGGACGACTCACGTTCTAGGTACCGGCGAATGATCGAGGGCGCGCGTTTCGCGCACACCAATCTCATTGCACGCGACTGGCGCGGCCTCGCCGAGTTTTACGAGTCGGTGTTCGACTGCCGACTCGTCCCGCCTGAACGTGACTTCTCGGGCCCCCTGCTCGACGCCGGAACCGGCATCCCCGGAGCACGTCTTCGGGGCGTCCACCTGCGCCTCCCCGGCCACGGCCCCGATGGTCCGACCTTGGAGATCTTCCACTACTCCGAGCTCGCCGATGGACCACGCCCCACCGTCAATCGGCCGGGACTCGGACATCTCGCATTCGAAGTCCCCTCCGTCGTGGATGCCCGTGAGCAGGTCTTGCTTCACGGCGGCTCTGTCGTGGGCGAGGTGGTGACGCTGACCACCCAGCATGGCGACGAGGTCACCTGGTGCTACGTCGCCGATCCCGAAGGCAACATCGTCGAGCTGCAATCGTGGGGTCAGCCCCAGTAGCGCCCAAGCCCCGGAGAGACGGAGACACGGAGACACGGAGAGATTCAGGGTTCAGGGCTGAGATGTCTATCGGTCGCCGACTCGAACCGGGAGACCGCGCCCCGGGCGGGCGAGGGCGAGGGGGTTCTCTTTATGGGGTGGGGCCCGGTGGCGCAGCGCCACGGGGCGGAGTTTTTCCAGAAAACCCCGGGAAAGATCGCTAGTCGGCGAGAGGTGACTTCGAGAGGAGCTTGCATGCCCTGGCCCCGACGGGCTCATCATGGGTCACATTGCACATGGCCCAATGAGCTCCAGGTGCTCCCGAGATGGGCCCCTGGACCGAGGGGCGATGTTCGGAATCCAACTTCGGTGGCTCGAGCTGGGGTGCGTGGGTCGGGCGGCGGGCCGGAGGTCGGCAGGTGAGCTTCGCATTGGGCGAAGTTGAGGGTGCGACCTCGCTCGGTGAGGCGGCGGTCGGGCGTCCGAGCCCGAGCGTCCGAGCCCGAGCGTCCGACGCGCTGTCCGATTAGTCACAGAACGTGCGCGAGCATTCTCTTTATGGGGTGGGGCCCCGTGGCGCAAAGCGCACATGGGGCGGGGTTTTTCTCAAAAACCCCGAACAAACGACGCTAGCTGGCGAGGAGTGGCCATTGAAGAGGAGCCCGCTTGCCCTCGCCCGCCCGGGCGAGCGGGCTCCGGTTGGCCATGCACGCGCCGGGACCTAGCTAGCCAGTCCATTCGACGTCGGTCACCTCGGTGCCATGCTTGTCCAGGTAGTAGTAGACGCCTGAACCATCCCAGAGTGCGTTCTCTAGGTAGTCTTCGATGGCAATGATGTACCCGGCGACGAAGCCGTCCAACACGATCTCGTGAAAGGGGCGGTCGTCCGCGTAGAACGCGGTGTTGCCATCTCCCTCCCCGTGGTTGTTCCACTCGAAGCGGTCCTGCAGCGAAGTCCCTGCGGCCTCTTGGATCTGCACCGGTAGGTCCTCGAAGGACACCGGTCGGATGTAGTCGGTGAGCTCGGGATCCGACCACTGTGGGTATTCCCCCGCCTCATAGGCGAGCTCCAAGATGAACTGACGTGCCGCCTCGAGCTCGGTGGTGTCGATCGTCGCCGCCCAACTCAGGCGAAATTGATCGTCCAGCCCGCGCGCGAGTGTTGCCGAATACGTTCCGCCAGATGAATTCTCGACGGTGACCAACATCTGCATGGTGACTTCACGCCCGTCCTCCAAATGGCTGTAGGCCGTGGAACGAGCGAACTGCGTGATGGTGAAGTCGAACTGAAGGCAATCGCTGGAGTCCACGTGAGCGCCCTGCGCGACGTCGATGGCCTCACAGATGATCTTGCGCAACGTGTTGCTACCCAGGTTCTCGTTCGCCGCCTCGAGGGTGACCGCGTCGCCGGCCTCGGTGTTGTCACCCACATCTTGGCCGGTCTGCGCCTGTTCGTTCTGCTCGCAGGCCATGGTGAGCGCGCCTGCGGCGACGATTGTGCAGAGCACGGCGTATGCGGTCTTCATGTTTCAGCTCCTGGTGCTGACGAGATCGCCGGACAAACCACCGGTGCGCTTTGC
>JAFDCW010000195.1 GCA_019312705.1 Deltaproteobacteria bacterium | reverse complement strand
GCCGGGTGAGTTGAACGCGACGATGCGGACCTCGTGGCCGGCCTGGACCGCCGCGGCGGCGATCATGCCGACTCCGAGGTTCTCTTCAAAATCAGCCCCTACGATGGCAATGCGCATGGATTCCTCCCCTTCAGGTGGATCCACAATCAAAGGCCGGGGTCGCTGCGTCGTTGACCCATGTCAACTCGGGTCGCGGTGCCCAGGCGCGGCGCTCCAGCGGACCGGCTGCGCATGCCTTTGATCGAGGACGGCGTACCCTGAGGTATGAGTGGCGCCCCCCCGAATTTCGAGGTCGGACCCATCCGGCCTCCCAACGAGGCCGAGAGCTTGTTGGTACGGGTCAGCCGCAACTGTCCCTGGAACCGATGCGCGTTCTGCCCGGTGTACAAGGGCAGGCGCTTCGAGCTGCGGTCCGCCGACGAGGTGGTGGCCGACATCGAGGCCATGGCCCAGGTCGCCGCGAGCGACTATCCCGAACCACAAATCGCCCGGTTCCTGAATCGCGGTGGCAAGACGGCGTTCCTTCAGGACGCGAACGCGCTCATCACACCGGTCGCGGACCTCGAGCGGATCCTGCGCACCCTGCGGGAGCACTTCCCCTCCCTCGAACGAGTGACGACCTACGCGCGATCCCACACGCTGACGAAGCGCAGTGTCGACGACCTAGTGAGGCTCCGAGAAGCAGGCCTCGACCGGGTCCACGTGGGGCTCGAGTCCGGCTCCGACCGAGTGCTGGACCTCGTCGACAAGGGAGCCACCGCAGGGCGCCACATCGAGGCCGGGCACCGCGCCAAGGCAGCGGGCCTCGAACTTTCGCTCTACGTCATGCCCGGGCTGGGCGGCAGGGAGCTCTCCGAGGACCACGCCGTCGAGACAGCGCGGGTGCTGTCGGTCATCGACCCCCACTTCATCCGCCTGCGCACTCTGATCATCGCGCCGGGGACGGAGATGGAAACGCTACGCGACGAGGGCCGGTTCGAGCCGATGTCCGACGTGGAAGTGGCACAGGAGCTGCGCGTACTTCTCGGGGGCCTCGAGGGAATCGAAAGCACCTTCCGCAGCGACCACACATTGAACCTACTCCAGGACATCGACGGGAAGCTCCCGGGCGACCTGCCGAAGCTCCTCGCGATCGTCGATGCGTTTCTGGCCCTCTCGAGCGACGAGCAAGAGCTCTTCGTCGTCGGTCGCCGCCTCGGCATGATGCGCAGCCTCCCCCACCTCCAAGAGAGCCGTCGGCGCGTCCCGGCACTCAACGCGCTCAGAACCCTCCGCGAGCGCTACCCGGGGCCCCTCGACGAGGCGATCCGTCAGATCATGCAGACCTTCGTTTGACCTACTCGCCGGGGACCGAGCCTCTACGCGGCCGAGCACGGTGGCATCACCAAGGCGCCCCGAGCGAAGGAGCAATAACGCCCTACACGCATCGCCGGCGAGTTCGAGCGCAGCGAAGAAGAGCCGTCACACGGACACGGACACGGACGCGGCGTCGGCCACGGCTACGGCTACGGCCACGGACACGGACACGGCTACGGCTACGGTCTCGGACACGGGAACGACCCGTCACGCCACCTCTGCCAACGCCTCCGCCTTCGCCTCCAAGTCCTCCCCCTCGAGCCGCAGCTCAGTCAGAATCGCGTCATCAATCCCCGTCGACAGTGCATGGGCCCGAGCCGCCGCCCGCGACGCGCGAGTCAGCGCCGACACATACGAATCGACCCGCCGATCGAGCACCAAGTGCTGCGACGCGGAGGAGTCTATGCGAGACCCCGCGGTCGCGAGAAGCGCTCGATACGCGCGCTCGAGGCGACGCCGCGTGCCCCGGGAGAGTCGATAGTCTGCATCGAGGTGGCGCCGCCGAAGCACCACCGCGCGTAACAACCGCAGACGCAGCCCCCCGGCGGTACGCTGGGCGAGCATGCGCAGTCGGTGAGCGACCCGATCGTCGACCGCCACCAGGAGCGGAGCCGCCGCCACCAACGCCGCCACGATCACGGAGGCCCCACGGATAGCCCACCCCGCGTCGGCATAGGCCCACACAATCCACGCAGCCGATCCACCGGCGAGAAAGGCCGCCGCGAGGGTCACGGCGCCGGCGACGAGGGTCCGGGCCCGGAGGATACGCGCGCCGTAGGCAAACGCGACGAGCAAGGCGCCCCCGAGGGCCACCGAAAACGGCGACACCGCCGTGACCGCCACCGCCCCGAGGGCGCCGAGGGCGACCGCCGGCGGTGAGACGGCGCCGGCGAGAACCACCGAGAGCAATACTCCGGCCATGACCCCGAGGGCCGCCGCGAGCAGCGGGTGAGCGCCCGGGAGGTACGGCGCCGCCGAGAGCACGGCGCCGAGGACCAGCACACGACCGAAACCCTTCATCAGTACGCGATCCGTGTACGTCGGCGGGCGTTGGAGCCGAGACCGAAGCCGCGACCTGCGGCCGACCCGGGGCTCAGCGCTTCGAACTGCGCCTCGTCGGCCTGCGCCTCGGCGACGACGCCTTCGAGGCGCGGTGCGGCCGAGGGCGCGGCAGCCTGGACCTGGCGCAGGCGCTGGACGTTCCGTCGAGCGACCTGCTGCGCCTGGGCCGTGTCGCCGCTCCGCCAGAGGTCGACGGCGGCGCGCTGCTCGGCGTCGATGACGACCGCCCAGGAGTCGGCGTAGACGCTCTCGTTTCGCGTCGCGGCCACCTGGGCCTCGTCCGAGACGACGCTGATGGCAAGGGCTGCGTCGCCGATCTGGTGGAACTCCTGGTCTCTGACGGTGCGGTAGTCGACGGTCGCCGCGAGGCGCCCGAGGAGACCGGGGGCGCCGGCGGCGATTTCGAGCTCGATGACCGCGCGGCGCGAGTCCCCTGCGGGAATGGCCCCGAAGGGAACACGAACCTGCCCCGTCGTGCCGTTGCCCTCGGCCCCATGCACCTTGCTCACGCGCACCCCGTCGGGGAGGGTCACGAGCACGGCGACGTTGTCGACGACCGTCGAGCTCGCCTGGTCGAGCTCGCGGCGCAGGAAGGTCTGAAGCTGCCCGCCGTCGGCCAGGAACTCGTAGTTGCCGCGCCCCGCGTCGGCGACCGAGGTCATGAAGCGCTCGTCGTAGTCGGTGCCGATGCCGAGGGACGAAGTCGCGACGCCTTGGGTTGCGCGGCCGCGGATCTCTTGCGTCACCATCTCGACCGTTTGTCCGGAGCCATCGAGGCCATCGGAGAGCAGCACCATGCGGCGGACCAAGTTGCCGGGGGCCCTTTGCAGGGCTTGGGAGCCGGCGACCAGGGCCTGGGGGATGACCGTGCCGCCTCCGGGCTGGATGGCGGAGATACGGCGCATCAACTCACCGCGGACTGACCCGACCCGGGCGAGGGGCTGAATCACGTAGGTCTCGTGGTCGTAGGTGATGAGGGCGACCTGATCCTCGTCGCGCATGCGTTCGACGAGCTGCCGAACGGCGTTCTTGGCTTGAGCAATCTTGTCGCCGTGCATCGAGCCCGAGACGTCGAGGACAACGGCCAGGGCGACCGGTTGACGCTGGGCCGCGCCGGCGGCGTCGGCGGCCGTGAGGCGAAGCTCGGCGAGCAATCGGCGCGTGCCGTTCGCGAGGACCGCGCCCTGAGAGATGGCGAAGTGACCGTCGAGGAGGGGCCCCGAGAGGGCGAGCTGAGTGGGGCCATCCTGGACCACGGACACGTCTCCGGGATCTGGGTCGGTCACCGGGTTCCCGCCGAACCCGGTCCGGGGCGCTGCGTGGCCCGGCGCCCGCATGAGCACGATACTGCCGACGGCGACGGCGACTACGGAAAGAGCAAGGGCCCAACCACCCTTGCCCAGCTTCTTCCTCAACGACCTCTTCATATCCGTGACTCCTCCATCCGACCGCCCCGCGCGTCAGGAGACCCGTCAGACGCCTGAGTGCGCAGAAGGGTCTCGAGTCGATGCACGAGGTCGGTGACCCCGGGGATTGCACGAGCGGGGCCAGGCGAGAGATTCACGAAAAGCAGTCTGATCTCGGCGGGCGTTTGTGGGTTTGGGCGAAGTTCTCCGACCGATTCTATTGATCGTGGACTCGGAATCTATTCAGCAGGGGCGAACCCGGCTCCGCCAGGTCCGAGATGAGACGTCCGGTCCGAGTACCGACATCGGTGCTCCGTTGCTCAGACGTCTGAACAACGGCGACGTCTTCTCCCCTACTGCACGACGGTCGCCGCCCCGCCTTCGCCGTGCTCGACGATCTCGAGGGTGCTGCCGCCTTCGCCGCCGTTCGACACGGGGGTGACGGGTGTATCGCCGGCGGACCCCGGCGTCTGAACCTGAACCATGCCGGTCGCCCCCGCGGGCACCGCCGACGCCCCGTCGAGGCCGTCGATCGATTTCACGTATTGCCCATCGAAGTGAACCATCACTCGGCCGCTGCTGCCCCAGAAGGTCCATTCGTCGTCCTCGAGGGCCGGGGTCTGGTGGTCCGGCGGATAGCCGAGGGCCATGAGCACGCCCTGCCGCGTCATACCCACCGCGGGCAGCGCCTGGCGGATGCCCAGCTGATCCGTCGGGGTCAGGCCGTCAACCTTGGGGCAGGTCGGCCCGAAGTAGCGCGCGAGCTGCGCCTCGACCGGCACCTGGGTCCGGCGATAGAGCACGAAGCGGTAGTTCTCGGTCCCCGACGAGAAATGGATTTGACGGCCCCGAGCCACCGTCACCTGCACCGGCGTGCAGATCGGAAGGACCTCGGCTCCACGCCACTCGTTGATCGAGGTGAGCTGATTGCCACGCACCCGGAGGTTGGTCTGGGTGAACTGCTGCTCGGTGGGCGCATGGCCCCGTCCGCCGCAGGCCCCCAGAGCAAGAACCAGCAGCACCAACGAAGTCGAGGAGAGGACCGAGTGTCGCATCGAGGATACGCTACAGGAGATCCGCGCCGAACGCCGATCGCCGGCGATCGAAGGGGGAAGCGTCGACGGCCCCCCGGTTCGCCTCAACCCAGGAGTTCTGGAATGTTTCCGGTGACCTCGCCGAGGCCGTCGCCGGTGTACCCGGCCGCCTGCATCGCCGTGACGAGAGCCTGAGCCGGATGGGCCCCTGAGGTGCGCACGTGCTGGCCGGTGCGCAACCCGCCGCCGTGCCCGCCGATGAGCATCGACATGTTTTCGACGCAGTGGGTGGCGTTAGGGCTCGAGCCGTCGTTGAGCTGGCGACCATGACCGGCCTCGGCCGTGAAGACGAGGGTGGAGTTGTCGAGCACGTTGCCGCCGCCTTCCGGCGTGTCCTTCAGCTTCTGCATCAGGTAGGCGTAGTGGGAGATGTGCCACTGGAGCATCATCGAGACGTGAAACTGGCCGCGGTTGTTCGTATCGCCGTTGTGGCCGAGTTCGTGCAAATCGGCATACGCCGGGTAGCCGAAGTCCGTCGACACGGGCAGGACGCTCATGTGGGACTGGAAGGCGGTGATCTGCAGCGTGGCGACACGGGAGAGATCGCAGACGAACCCCATGTGGATCAGATCGCACATCACGCGGGCGCGCTCGTGTTCGTTGCTGTATCCGGTTCCGCCGGTGATCTCGGCGCTGCCAGCGCCAGAGTTGTCGCTACCGATCGACGGGTCGGCGCCCGGGTCGGGTAGGACCTGACACTCGCCGGTGGCCATCGGGGGGATGGCCGCGATGCGCAGCTCGAGAGCGCGAATCTCGTCGAAGTGCCGCTCGAGGCGCACCTGATCGACGCGCCCGACTCGGGCCAAGACGCGGTCGCGCTTTTCGCCGATGAGGTCGAGTACGCTGCGCCGAGCCCGAAGCTCGAAGTCGAGGCGAGCCGCGCCCGCGCCGTCATCGGGCACGAAGCCGGTGAAGAGCGACATATAGGCGTTGCGAGGGCTGGTCTGCGCCTCGATGCGCCCGCTGCGCCCGGCGCCCCGGTAGGAGAGGTATTGGCGCCCGGAGTGATCGTAGCCGCTCAGGTAGAACGGCACCTGGGCGCGCATGACCATGTGGCGGAAGGTTGTATCGCCGTCGTGCATGTCGGCGATGATCTGGTCCGACGTCGGGCCATTGCAGATGAACGAGGCGTCCGTCGAGCGTGTACCCGAGAGCAGCGGGCTCTTGCCGCCGCCGTGAAAGTCGCGATAGGCGCCGCCCGCGGGCACGCCCGTCCCGCTCGAGTCCGAGGCGTTGAAGGGGATGGCGAGGTTGCTGACGATGCTGAAGTCGTCACGGAGCGTCGCCAGGGGCTCGAGCGGCGTGGTCATCGTATAACCGGCGCCCTCCTCTGCCGGAGCGACGAAGTGACCGGTCTCGGTCGACCGAGTCCCGTCGATCATGTAGCTGTCCTCGGCCCAACTGTCGCCCCCGAGGGCCTGGCCGCCGAAGAGCAACGCGTAGCGCGAGGGCGCCGCGCCAGTTTGAGCCACGGCGCGGTTACCGTTGCCGTCGAGCATGCAGTCGAGGACCGGGAGGCTCACCGCCACACCGCCGCCGACTCCGAGGAGGAAGGTTCGCCTGTCGAGCTTCAGTGCCATCAGAGTGCCTCCTCTCGGCGATGCGCAAATCGCTCGCTCGCTACGAATCCGGTGATGAGTGCCGATAAGTCGTGGCCACTCGCGGCGAATTCCGCGAGCAGCTCGTCGACCGCCTCGGATTCGACCCCGCGGGCCGACCGCCCGATGGCGAAGCTGTAGAGCTGCTCCATCACGCAGCTCTCGATGTGGCCTTGGTCGATGAGCTGCTGACCCAGCTCGGCGGGGCCGTTGAAGGTGCCGCCGCCGGGCAGGTTGCCGTCGCCCGCGATGGTGCACTCGGGACGTCCATCGTCGTGCTCCCGGAACCTGCCAGCCATGTCGTAGTTCTCCAGGCCAAAGCCGATGGGGTCCATCGCGTTGTGACACCCGGCGCAGCCCGAGTTCTCGCGGTGGGCGGCGTAGCGCTCGTACTTGCACGCGCCTTCAGCGCCTTCCGGCTCGGCGTCGACATCGACGGTCGGGGGCGGCGGCGGTATCTGCTGACACATCAGCCGAGTGCGAATGAGGATCCCGCGCTGCGTCGGGCTGGTATCGGCGAACTTCGCAAACGCCGAGAGCACGGTGCCGTGGGAGAGGATGCCCGCCCGGCCGGAGTCGCCGTAGGGCACCCAACCCTCGCCGCCATCGGGGGCGGGCAGGCCGTAGTGGGTCGCGAGATCCGTGTTGAGGTAGGTCTCGTCGAAGTTGAAGAGGTTCATGTAGTCTTGGGGCTCTTCGAAGATGACTCGGTCGATGAGCGCGCCAGTCTCCATCGCGAAGTCGGCGACGAGGTCGGCGTCGTGGGGCAGGACGCGGTAGCCCAGCCACATGGTGTGGAAGCGCCTGAGCTGATTCTGCGCCCGAGGATCGGCGAGCATGCGGGTCGCTTCGGTCCGTCGGCCGGCAGACGTCTCGAGCGCACCCGAGGCCGCGGCCTCGTAGAGCGCGGCATCGGGGGGAGAGGCCCAGATGAAGTAGCTCATCCGCGACGCTACCTCGTATCCGTCGAGGGCGAACACTCCCTCGCGTTCGGTCGGTG
>JAFDCW010000194.1 GCA_019312705.1 Deltaproteobacteria bacterium | reverse complement strand
CGCAATTTGGCGGACGATTACAAGTCCACTGTGCGGACGCTCGCTGACAGACGGCGCATCGTGCTTCTGCATTCACCGATGCCCGCAACCTATTCGCTGGAGAAGCTCCTACATCCCACCACACCGGAGACCTTCCGAGAGGAGCACCGCGAAGCGAAACCGCTCCTCGTGAAGCGGGGACAGACCAATTACTACGACGATCTGCTCACCCTCGGAGTGGTGGACCGGGTCATCACGACGATGCACCCGAAGTATCCGGACGTATTTCTGGCGAATGCGGCGACCGAAGAGATCAAGGTCGCCGAGTACACCTACCCGTCCGGACTCATCAACGTAGGGAGGCTCTATTCGCTCTTCGAGGCCGGCTCGACAATCGTGATGAGCAACCTGGAGCTCCAGGTCCAGGCCCTGGCGAACCTCTGCCGCTCCCTCGAGCGCGAGGCGAGCGCGCGGTTCCAGGCGAACATCTATCTCACCCCGCACAACGCCCAGGGGTTCCGCCGCCACTACGACGCCCACGACGTCTTCGTAATCCAGCTCGAGGGCTCGAAGCTCTGGCGCGTCTACGACACCCCGGTCGAACTGCCCATGCCCGGGGAGCCCTTCGACCCCCGGGACTTCGACATCGACCCCGACGCCAAGCCGACGATGGAGTTCGAGCTCGAAGCCGGTGACGTCTTCTATCTGCCCCGCGGGATCATGCACGACGCGGTGAGCACGCAGAAGACGTCCCTGCACATCACCCTCGGCACCTTCGGGGCGAACTGGACCGAGTTGCTGCTCGAGGCGATCGCCAAGGTCGGGGTGAACCACCCGGAGATGCGCCGGAGCCTGCCCATGGGCTTTGCCCGTCCGGACTACGACCGCGGCGACGCGCGGAAGACCTTCGAAACGCTGATGGCAAAGATCGTGAAAGAGGCGAACTTCGACGAGGCCCTCGACCACTTCGCCAACGACCTGGTCTCGAGCCGTCATTCGCTGCTCGTCGGTCAGCTCGACCAGATCCTCGCCCTGCCGAAGCTCACCATCGACAGCGAGGTCGGCGCCCGGGCGAACCTGCTCTTCCACCTGCGCCGGGACGAAGAGCAGGTCCATGTCTCCTGCTACGGAAGCAGCCTGCACATGCCCGTGCACGCCGCCGACTCCTTGCAGTACGCCCTCGAGAACGAACGCTTCAAGGTCAAGGACCTGCCCGGCGACCTCGATGACGAGGGCAAGCTGGTGCTCATCGAACGGCTGATCCGCGACGGGCTGGTACTGCAGTACGTGTGAGGACTGGGCCCTTCGGTGATGGCCGAAACGCGGTAAGCTCGCCCAACCATGATCAAGTTCGTTCAATGTGTGCGCCGTAAGCCCGACCTCGACCCGGCAGAGTTTCGGGGCCACTGGCAGGACTACCTCGACGCGATTCGACGCGTGGTGAAGCTGACCGAGGTCGTACGCATGACCTCGAGCTACGCTCTAGCCCACGAGGCGAACGCCCTCGTTCAGTCCGCGCGCGGAACCGAAGATCCCTTCGACGCCGTCCTCGAAGTGTGGTGGCAAGTGGGCGCCCCGGCGATGCAGCGCCTCGCCGAGGACGACGCGAAAGAGATGCTCCGGAAGACCCGAGACATGCTCGTCGAGATCATCGACGTGAAGCGCTCGTCGTTTTTTCTGAGCGATGAAGACGTGCTGATCGACGGCTGACGACTCGGGGCTGCCCCTACGCCAACATGGAAATGTCACGACCATCATCGTTCGTTGCTTCGGGCCTCGGGGCCGGGCTTGTTCTGGGCATTCTGGGCATTCTGACCTTTCCGGCCCTCACGGCGTGCGGCGGCGCCATCGAGGTGACCGACGAGCCTCTGCCTGGGGTGGGCGGAACCGCCGATACCCCCCAGGACCAGGTGATCCCCCTTGCGGCCAATGCCGGCACGACACCGGACTGCGTCACGGTGACCGGCCGCGCGATCTACGGGGCGCTCGCGTACAACCACTGGGTATACGTGGCCAACGACTGCGACCGGACCGTGAACTGCACCGTAGGCACCGATGTCTCCGCAGAGACGGCGTCGGTCGAGGTCGGTCCGGGAGAGCGCTCCGAGACGAGCACCTATCTCGGTTCCCCAGCGTCGCAGTTTACGCCGCGGGTCGACTGCGAATAGCTTGGCGGTGGCCCTATCGTCGCCGCCTCGACGGGCTTACCCTCGGAGGTCTGGTGACTTCACTTCCGAGATTCACCGAGTTTGCGGTCCGGCGCATCGCCAAGGGCCGCGGCAATGACCGCGGCGATGGCCTTCCGCCGGGGCCGAGCGCGCCTCCCGGGCTCCAGATGGTGGGGTTCCTATACCGACCCATTGCGTTCCTGCGCGCCTGCCGGGACCGCTTCGGCGAACCCCTCACCATCCGCATCCCGGGCATCGGGGCCATCGTCCAGTTCGCGAACCCCGAGGCCGTCAAAGAGGTCTTCCGAGACTCCGGCGATGCGATGCACGCAGGCAAGGCCAACGAGGTCCTCGAACCGTTCCTCGGACGCCACTCGGTCCTGGTCCTCGATGGAGAACGCCACCGGAGCCAACGAAGGCTCCTGATCCCACCCTTCCGCGGCGACCGCATGCGCGCCTACGGGGCGGCGATGGGCGAGATCACCCGGGCGCGGATCACCCACTGGCCCCTCGGCCAGACCTTCCGCATGCAGACCGAAACGCAAGCGATCACCCTCGACGTGATCCTGCGGACCGTCTTCGGCATGGACGTCGGCGAGGCCGAAGACCGCATGCGCCACAAGCTCGTCGAAGCGACGCGCATCCTCGACAACCCCCTCTACCTCATCCGCGGCTTCCAGCGAGACCTCGGGCCGCGTTCGCCCTGGGGGCGCTTCCTACGCCTGCGCGAGCAAGCGTTCGTAGAGCTGACCGAACTCTTCGAAGAACGGCGCCACGAGAAGAAGGTCGGAGGAGTCGAGCGCCACGACATCCTGTCGATGCTCCTCGACGCGACCTACGAAGACGGCTCGCCGATGAGCGACGAAGAGATTCACCACGAGCTGCTGACGATGCTCGTGGCTGGCCACGAAACGACGGCCACCGCTTTGTCCTGGGTCACCCATCGGCTCACGAGGCACCCGCTGGTGCTCCGCCACGTTCAGCGTGAGCTCGACGAGGCCTTCCCCGACGGAGACGTCGACCCCGACCGCGTTCAAGAGCTCGACTACCTCGACGCGGTCATCAAGGAGACCCTGCGCATGCACCCGGTCATCCCCGGTGTCGGCCGGGTCATCATGGAGCCCACCCGCATCGGCGGCGTCGACCTGCCGGTCGGGGTGATGGCCGGGTGCAGCATCTACCTCGCCCACTTCAACGCCGCCTCGTGGCCCGAGCCCGAGCGCTTCGACCCCGCGCGCTTCCTGAACGCACGCCCGAGTCCCTACACCTATTTCCCTTTTGGAGGCGGTATCCGGCGCTGCATTGGCGAGGCGTTTGCGCTCTACGAGATGAAGGTGGTCCTCGCGACGATCTTGATGCGCCTCGTCCCCGTCGCCGCCCCGGGACACCGAGTGGGCACCATGCGCCGCAACATCACCCTCACTCCGACCGACGGCCTGCCGGTGCGCTTTCGGCGGCGGCCGCCGGCACGCACCGCCCGAACTTGAGGGATGAGCTCACCGGCGTGCTCCTCCCCGCCAGCGGCGAATACACGCTCATCGTGACCGTCGAGTAGCCGCCGAATCGGGGTGCCCGCAGCTGGGCATCGGCATCCTCGCGGGGCATACTGCGTCCCGTGTTTGCCCGCCTCGCCGCCGCGTTGCTGCTCTTCGTATCGGCCGCGGGGTGCGGCCGGACCGTTCCGCCGCCGCCCCGGACCACGACCGATGCGGGAGGCGCAGGCGACGCAGGCGACGCAGGCGACGCCGCCGCCGGGGATGCGGCAGACGCCACGGCCGGAGACGCCGCGCGCCGGCCCATGCCCCTCGGGATCCTCCATACCGACCTGAGCCTCGACCTCACCGCCCTGCGCGGCGAAGCCGTCATCGACCACGCCCCGGCGGAAACCATCGTCTTCGAGGTCGGCGGCCTAACTGACGTGCGGGTCTTCGACGCGTCCGGCGCAGCCGTCGACGCCCCGACCATCGATGGCCGAATCTCCCTTCCGGGAGCCCCGACGCCGACCGAATGGCGCTTCGAATACGCCTTCCCCGCCCAACCGCGAGGCACCCTCGAAGGTTGGGTCCCGGAGAGCGGCGTTACGCTCGTGTGGCCGTATCGCTGCAGCAACCTCTTCCCCTGCGTCTCGTCGCCGGCCGACGGTACGACCTTCGCGCTCTCGGTAACCGGCGCGGCGCCGGGGCTGACCCCGGTCTACCCGCGTGCGATCACGGCCGACGCGCCGTCCTACATGATCGCCGTCGCCGTCGGAGAATACGAGGAGCTCTCCCTCGGGACGACCCGGGCCGGCACCCGTCTCAGCGCCTACTACTTCCCCGGAGACCGCGCTTCGGCCGCCGAGGGCACACGCTCCCTCGTCGGCTACGTCGAGTTCTTCGAGACCACCTACGGCCCCTACCTCTTCGGGGACGAGATGGCGTCGGTCGCGGTTCGCTGGGGCGCCGGGGGCTTCGGCGGCATGGAGCACCACCCCTTCTTCCACGTCGCCCGGCCCTCGATGGCCAACCCCGTCACCCAGGCCCACGAGGCGGCCCACGGGTGGTTCGGCAACGGCGTGCGCATGCGCTGCTGGGAAGACTTCGTGCTCTCCGAGGGCCTCGCGTCCTATCTCGCCGCCCGCGCCATCGCCGCCGTCGACGGCCCCGAGGCCGAAGCCCGCGTCTGGGCCGCGTACGAAGTCGACCTGATGAACACCGTCGCCCGGGGCGACACCGAGGCCTGGCCGACCGGGTGCGGCGAGATCGACATCGTCACCCATCCGGTCTTTTCCCTCGTGCCGTACATGAAGGGCGCCTTCTTCATGCGAGCCATCGAACGCGAAGTCGGCCAAGACGCCCTCGACGCCGTGCTCGCCGACTTCTACCGGAGGCACGGCGGCGCCGAAGCGGCCTCGATGTCCGACCTACTCACCGAGATCGAAGCGCAAACGGGCTTCGATACGAGCGCATTAACAACAGCGTGGCTGCGCGGCCTCGGCATCCCGCCGCTACCGTAGGGCCGTGGATTAGGGGACGATCGCGGGCGGCACTGTGGTGCCCATGATCGAGTCGCCCCGCACCGAAATACGTCCGCCACCACCGACGCCGCCCGTGAGCCCTGAGCAGATAGGGGCCGCACCCGTCGGACCACCGGCGCCGCCGCCGGCGCTCACCAGGTCTTCGCCGAGGACCGCGGTGTCGACGTCGAGGTAGATGGTCCCCCCGGCGCCGCCGCCACCGCCTCCGCCGCAGGTCGAAAAGATGCCCCGCGCCGCGCCGCCCGCACCGCCCTGGGCGACGATGGTGCCCTCGACTTCGAGGTTTGCCGCGAAGATGATGACGACCCCGCCGCCGTTGCCGCCGCCGGAGTGAAAGGCAGGCCCTCCCTGCCCGCCCCCGCCACCAAAGAGCAACGATCCGTCGCCTCCGGCCACGACGCCGCCAGCGGTAGCCGGCGTGCACACCACGCCGCCCACGTCGCCGGCTTCGCCCCCGGCACCGCCGCCGCCACCTGGGCCCCGATTGCAGGATGAAATAGCCCCTCCGCCTCCGCCGCTGGCGTTGGCGGTGACCGCGGCGCCGCCGGGGCCCAGGTCCCCTTCCCCCTGCTGACCGATGGTATTGGCGAAGACGGTCCCCGACGGCGTACCGCGGAAGCCGCGGCCATCGACGTCGATCGAGCCCCCGGCGCCGATGGTCACTGTGCCGGTCGCGGCTATGGCTACGATTCCGCCGGTCGTGCCGTCCCATGCCGGGGCCACGACGCGGCCGCCGGTGACCATCAGGTCGGTGTATTGGGGCACGACGACGGCCTGGGCCACGGCCCCGGCGCCCGTTGCGTAGGGGGCCCCGAGGGCCGGATTCAACGTCGCGACCTCACCCGCGACGCTCTCGATTCGATGCAGCGAAAAGCGTCCGGCGTCAGGGCCCTGGGTTTGTTGAAGCAAGACCATCTGGCCCGCAGCGAAGCCGGTCGCGTCGGCGAGGATGAGCTCGGTCCGGCCCATGCCGCCGTTCGCCGTGGTCATGATGGTATTCAAGGCCGCATCGCCGGCGTCGACCAAGAACGCCCCGTCGGAGCCGTCTCCCCGAGGGTTCACCAGACAGGACGATGCCGCGCACGAGCCCCCCGAGCACATCGCCCCGCAGGCCCCGCAGTTTGCGTCGTCGCTCGCGAGATCGGTTTCGCACCCGTTCGAGTCATCGCTATCACAATCGGCGAAGCCTTCGTCGCAGGTCGAGGTACAGAGGCCATTCGTGCAGGTGACCGTGGCGCCGAAGGGGTCGCCGCAGTCCATGCCGCAGCCGCCGCAGTGGGCGGGGTCGGTCCGGGTATCGGCGCAAACGCTGCCGCACATGGTCTCCGATGGCGCGCACATCGCGGCCCCTGTATCCGCGTCTGGGGTGCCTCCGTCGCCGGGGGCGGCGAGGCACACGCCATCGCGGCACATCTCTCCTCGGGCACAATCACCGCCCGTTTCGCAGCCGGGGACTGGCTCGTCCCCACCGCAGCCGGTGGTCGCGAGGAGGGCCGTGAGAAGGGCAGGGAAGATCAGGAGCGCTGAGACGAAAACGGCGCCGCGAAGAGATGCCACACGGGAATCATGACACGCAAAGCGGATGGTGCCGAATGAGCGGCCTGCCGAGGCCGACCCGGCCTTCGCGGTAGCAAGGGGGTCAAACGCCGATGGCACACTGCTCGTTCGCGGGCTGACCGGCCAACGACGGGACACAGCGGCCCACGAGCTCGCTGCGAATGCAGCTCGCCTGGGTGGCGTCGGGCGATTGGTCGCTGGATGGACCCGCAACGGCCTCGGTGATCTCGCCGGTCGCCGACACGGTGATCTCGAGGCATAGGTTCGTTCCTTCGTCCACGCCGGGGCCGCAGGCGAGGGAAACCCGGTATATCTCGGTCGTGCTCCAAGTGATGACCTCGCATCCGGCATCCGCGTCGGCGCCGGCGTCCACTCCCGCGTCATCCGGGACGCAACACCCCATCGCGCACCCACCGCACTCGGCGCAGGGCTGGGGGCAGAGCGACGCCGAGGCCGGGTCCTCGTGGGTGCCTGGATCGCAGCTCCCCGCGCATCCGCAGGTACCCCCGATGGCCTCGCAGGTGAGCGTGGGCCCGGTGTCTACACGCCCCGTGTCGGAAGGCGCTGAGTCTGCGCTTGCATCGGTGGCACCGTCACCGCCGCCGCAAGCGTACAGGCCACAGCAGAGCAGAAACCCCAACATCGAAGGGCGCAAGAAGAAGCTCTTCCTCACCGATACGACCAGAGAACCTGGTCGACGCCCACCGCGCCGCGGTCGACGACGAGGTGCTGGTAGGCGGCGGCGAGGTGCACGTCGCGGGCGTGGGAGCCGAACTGGGTGTAGACGTGGTGGGTGAGCTCGCCGAC
>JAFDCW010000903.1 GCA_019312705.1 Deltaproteobacteria bacterium | reverse complement strand
CCCGCGCCGTCTTCGTCGTCTACGCCACCGCCGCGGCCTTCGCGACGTACTTCGGCATGTATGCCTTCCGGAAGCCCTTCGCCGCTGCGACCTTCGAGGGGCAGACCTTCTTCGGCACCGGCCTCGACCTGAAGACGGCCTTCGTCATCAGCCAGATCCTCGGCTACACGCTCAGCAAGTACGCGGGCATCAAGGTCGTCTCGGAGATCACCCCGGGGCGCCGGGCGTTCACCCTCGTCGGCCTCATCGCTGTCGCAGAACTCGCCCTCGTGGGTTTCGGTTTCCTTCCCGTGGCCCTCATGTCGGTGGCGCTCTTCGTCAACGGCCTGGCTCTCGGCATGATCTGGGGTCTGGTGGTGCGCTACCTCGAAGGCCGCCAGAGCTCGGAGCTCCTCCTCGCCGGTCTGAGCACCTCCTTCATCCTCGCCTCGGGGGCAGTCAAAGACATCGGCCGGTGGTTGATCACCGACTACGGCGTAGCGGAGACCTGGATGCCGGCGGTGACCGGCGCGATTTTCTTCCCCATCTTCGTCCTCGCGGTCTGGCTCCTCGACCAGATCCCCGACCCCACCGACGAAGACAAGACGACGCGCGTTGAGCGGCGCCCGATGGATGCGGCCGAGCGCCGCGCCTTCTTGAAACGCTTTGCGGTCGGCCTGGTGCCTCTCTTCGGCGTTTACATCGCATCGACCGCCTATCGAGACTTTCGAGACAACTACGGCGTCGAGATCTTCGCGGCCCTCGGCTACGACGGGGAGCCGGGCATCTTCACCCAGTCCGAGATCTGGGTCGCCCTCGGCGTGCTCGCGGTCCTCGCCAGCTTGAACCTCATCAAGGACAACCGCCGGGGCCTCGCCGCCGCCTTCGGCGTGATGATCGTCGGCGCGGTGCTCATCGGCGGGTCGACCGTCCTCCTCGATGCCCAGGCCATCGACGGCATGACCTGGATGATCCTCGTCGGCCTCGGCTCGTACTTTGTCTACGTGCCATTCAATACGGTCCTCTTCGACCGCATGATCGCGGCGACCCGCGTGCAGGCGACGGCGGTCTTTGCCATCTACATCGCCGACGCCCTCGGCTACACGGGGTCCATCGGAGCCCAGCTCTACAAAGACTTCGGGGACCCGACGGCCACTCGCCTCGGTTTCTTCCGGAGCTTTTCGTACGGCTTCGCGGTCGTTGGCGCCGTCTTGCTCGTCTTGTGCCTGCTCTACTTCTGGCGTCGAAGCGGGCCTGTTTCGAGCGAAGCGTGATCGCGAGAGATCTGGCCCTGGATCGCGACACCGCCACCCGAGCATCGCCAACGTAGCCCTCTGGGGCACTTTCGGGTACGCTCGCCGCCCCCAAACGGGGATCTGGCTTCCTATTAGGAGAGACGAGCGCATGTCGAAGGATTCGTTGACGGTCACTGACAACCGGACCGGGCAGACCTACGAGCTCCCCGTCGATAACGGCACTGTCCGGGCGATGGATCTGCGTCAGATCAAGACGTCCGACGATGATTTCGGCCTCATGGCCTACGACCCCGCCTACAAGAATACCGCGTCCACGAAGTCCAACATCACCTTCATCGACGGCGAAAAGGGCATCCTCGAGTATCGGGGTTACGGCATCGAAGAGCTTGCTGAAAAGGCGAGCCACCTCGAGGTCAGCTATCTCTTGGTTCACGGAGAGCTGCCGACGAAGACGCAGCTCGATGCCTGGACCCACGAGATCACTCACCACACCCTGGTGCACGAGAACATTCGGGAGCTGGTCGACGCGTTTCGCTACGACGCCCACCCGATGGGCATCCTGGTGAGCACCGTCGGGGCCCTCAGCACATTTTACCCGGACGCGAAGGACATCGAAGACCCGGAGGCCCGGCGCCTTCAGATGCACCGTCTGATCGCCAAGGTCCCGACCATCGCGGCCTACGCCTACCGTCACCGCCGCGGCCTGCCTTACGTCTATCCGGACAACGACCTCAGCTACGCCGGCAACTTCTTGAACATGATGTTCAAGATGACCGAGCCGAAGTACAAGCCGAGCCCCGCCATCGAGAAGGCCCTCGACGTGCTCTTCATCCTGCACGCGGACCACGAGCAGAACTGCTCGGCGTCGGCGATGCGCGCCGTCGGGTCCAGCCACGTCGACCCCTACAGCGCGACGGCGGCAGCCTGCGCGGCGCTCTACGGACCGCTGCACGGCGGCGCCAACGAGGCCGTCGTGCGCATGCTCGGAGAGATCGGCAGCGTCAAGAACATCCCCTCGGCCATCGAGAAGGCGAAGAACGGCGAGTTCCGCCTGATGGGCTTCGGCCACCGCGTCTACAAGAACTACGACCCCCGGGCGAAGGTCATCAAGAAGCTCGCCTACGAGGTCTTCGACGAGGTCGGCAAGAACCCCCTCATCGACATCGCCGTCGAGCTCGAGCGGATCGCCCTCGAAGACGA
>JAFDCW010000902.1 GCA_019312705.1 Deltaproteobacteria bacterium | reverse complement strand
CTCGGCGACGAAGCGAACGGCCTCGAGGCTCGCGAGTTCCCGGATCGCGTCCCGCAGCGCCGAGCGTTCGGCGGGGGCCCCGAAGGGCTCGGAGAGACTCCAGGCCAGGCCGTCTCGAGCTGCGACCTGGGTCCCCAGCGGGCTCCCGGGCGCAAGCAACTCGAGGCTCGCAGCCTCGTCGACGTCTTCGTCGATCAGACGCCGGTCCCGGAAACGCAGGGACGTCACCGTCAGCACGGCCTCGGCCTCGGGAGAGAGGCTGATGAAGACGGGCTCGTCACCGCGCACGGCAACCAGCCCCGTCGCGCTCGGCGGCCCCACCCGAATCTCCTCGACGACCTCTTCGTCAGCCCCGACGATCGAGAGCACCAGCCACGGGTCCGGTACCGGATCGTTCGAGAGCTCCTGAAAGGCCGTGGCCCGGACGCTACGGAGGTCCCGCATGAAGTCCGCGAGGGCCCCTTCGTCGACCGGGACCGGGTCGTCGCCGTCAGCTTGGAGAGTGAAGTTGAAGTCTTCACCCCGGTTGACGACCAGGGTTTGCCCCCCTTGTTCGATGGTCATGCGCACCAGCACTTCGTCGTCGGTGGAGACCAAGCGCGGCTCCCGGAGTTCCGAAGCTGCGAGGGCCAGGGGCGCCAGCGGTTCCGGGTTGAGGCAGACCACCGGCCCCTCGTCGAGGCGTGCGTAGACTTCCCCGTCGTGGCCCGCGCAGGCCGCCCCGAAGAGCAGCACCACGTCCGGGTCGTCGCCGTCGGGAACCTCTTTGACGACTCGGCGACGAAGCGTGTCGCCTCGATGCTGCCGAGGGCCCGGAGCATGTCCCGGACCCTGCTTTCGGATGCGTAGCCGCGGATCGGCGCCTCGAGATGGAAACGCCCATCGCGCTTTTCGACGCGGCGTTCTCCAGCGTCATCGTCGATCGCTAGGAGCACGGCGCCCGAAGTCCCGAAGTGCGAGAGCAGCGCCCGCTCGCGGAAGTGGTTGGCGTCGTGGTCGAGGGCCTCGTAGAGGTCCTGGCCCACGACGTAGGCCGTCGTCGGGTCGTCGAGGGTGAGGTAGAGGCCGCTCTCGAGGGCGTCCTCGCCGCCGAAGACCAGGGGCACCTCTTGGCCGGCAGCCGTGAAGGAGGCCTCGAGGCCGGGAGCGTCGAAGCCAAAGCGCGCCCGATCCTCGGCGTCGATGCCTTCGAGGGTACGCCGGGCGTTGGCCCATTCGAGGGCGCCGAGGAGCGTATCGACAGCGTCGACATCCGCGGGCCATTCGACGGGCTCGACCAGACGCCACTCTCCGAGTTCGTCGTCGTCGTCGCGCTGGCGCTCGAGGACGACTCGGCCGCCTTGTTCCTCCGTACGCTCGAGGACCACCCGGTCCACCCGGTCCCGTACGAAGCGGGTCAGCAGGCGTCCACGGCGCGAGGCCATCTCCCCCGTCGACATCGTGCCGCGCTCGTAGAAGCCAATATACGCGCCGAGAAGCACCGCGATCACCGCGAGGACGATACTCGTCCGCCCCAGTCGAGCCTCAAAAGTCATGATCGCCTCGACCACCACATGGCGAAACCGAGCAGCAGCATGGCCCCGGGCATCAACCCGAGCAGCCTGATGGCGAGAGACCCGAGGTCGTCCTCGGTGATCATCATGGGCACGGCGCTGATCTGCTTCGGCGTGATGGAGATGAGTGTCTCGCGCTCCGTCAACCAACCGGTGATCGAGAGGGCGAAGTCGAGGTTCACGAAGCGCGGGTCGCGCATCGGGTTGCTCTGCAGCCAGTCGGCGTCGCCAACGACCACGACGCGGCCACCATGACGCGCGCCGCCATCCTCCGTGTCCCCGTCGTCCGCACCATCGCGCCCTTCTTGGCCGTTCTGGCCGGGCCTCTCGAAACCTACCGCGATGGAGAGCGGCCCGGTGAGGTCGCCTTCCCGGGGCTCGAGTTCTTCACCCGCCGGCAGCGTGCCGACCGCAGCCCAGGAGGCCTCGCTGGTCGAGAGCAGCGCCTCGGCGGCAGTCCCTTCGGCCGGCCGCACGCTCCGGGACATCGCGAAGAGCCCCGCCCCGCCCATGCGCGAGATGGCTTCCATCGTCGGATGCTCACCCCACTCGGCGACCAGATACGGCCCCGGCGGGTTGGGGGGAGGAAGCAGCCTCTGGCCATCCATTTCGAGGACTAGGCTCTGGTCGACGATGACCCCCCAGCGCGAGAGCAGCCGCTCGAGGCCTGTGGGCATGATGCGGTCCCGGTCGAGGACTGGGTCGAGGGCGAAGAGCGCGGCCCCACCGGCGGTGAGATAGTCGTCGATGGCGTCGGCCTCTTCGGGCCCGTAGGCCCGGACCGGGCCGACGACGAAGAGCGCCGCGCACTCTTCGGGGATGGCCCCTCCACCGAGCGTATCGACGGCTTCGACGGTGATGTTATCGCGGCGGAGCTCATCGACGAGGGTGAAGAGGGAGCGGTCGCCTGTGCCGTCGGGTGACCACTCGCCGTGGCCCGACGCCGCGCAGACCTTGGTCTCCTCGCCGCTCGTCACCTGGACGATGGCCCCGGTGAGGGCTTGCTCGGCCTTGACGTCGATCTTGGTCCCGCCCTCGTCCTCCATGGACCCGAAGTCGATGCCGATCATGTCGTCGCGGGTGATCGTCCATCGTTCTTCGCCGGCGACCACGATGGCCGCGACGTCGGCCATGGTCTGCCCCGAGTCGGTCACGCCGGCGCTGACTCCGAAGCGTTGAGCGAGGACCTGAAACTCCGAGGGTTCCCGGTCCGGATCGACGAACTGGATCGCGAGGCGCCCGGTCTCGGCCTGGTAGCGCTGGAGCAGCTCCCGGACCTCGGGGTAGTTGGGCTCGGCCCCGGACAAGAAGAGGTAGATGTCGACGTCGGTTTCGAGGGCGGCGAGCTCGACTTTGGTGCGGTCCGAGAGCGTATACATCGCCTCTTCGGTCCAGTCCCAGCGCTCGTAGTGACGATAGCTGAGGTAGTTCAACTGCACGCCGACGATCACCAGCAAGATGACCGAGGCCCAGATGTGGAACTGGCCGCGCACGCGACGCTCCACCGCCTCTTGGAGCAAGGTCTCCTTGGGGCTCTTTTGGGGGGTCACCGCAGACACCTCAGCCATATCTCCGCGCCTCGAGGACCCTGACCGCCGCAAAAAGCGAGACCACGACGACGGTGCCCTGGAAGATCAAGTAGCGGGTGTCGATGATG
>JAFDCW010000901.1 GCA_019312705.1 Deltaproteobacteria bacterium | reverse complement strand
CGCCACACCGCTGCCGGCCGCGCCCCCTGCCGACGTCGAAGAGTGTGTCTTCGCGCACATCCGCGAAGCCGACCGAAAGACCCTTGCCGGCTATCGTCGCACGGGTGGCTACGCCGCCCTCGAGAAGGCGATCACGTCGATGACGCCTGACGATCTCATCGGCCTGGTCGATGACAGCGGCCTCACCGGCCGAGGCGGGGCGGGCTTCCCGACCGGACGAAAGTGGCGGGCTGTGCGCGACGCGGACGGCGAGCCGAAAACGGTCGTCTGCAACGCGGACGAAGGCGAGCCCGGCTGCTTCAAGGATCGGGCCCTGATGGACCATGATCCGCACGCGGTCCTCGAAGGCATGGCGCTCGCCTGCTTCGCGAGCGGTGCCCCTCGGGCGTTCCTTTACCTGCGCTACGAATACCCGGAGACGGAGGCGCTGCTCGAAGGCGCGATCCGCGAAGCCGAGGACGCCGGCATCCTCGGCAATGACGTATTCGGGAGCGGGTACGCCATCCACATCCATCTGCGTCGAGGCGCGGGCGCATACATCTGTGGCGAAGAGACATCCCTCCTGAACTCGCTCGAGGGTAAGCACCCCTTCCCGCGTAATCGTCCGCCCTACCCTGTCACGAGCGGCTTCGAAGGGACGCCGACCGCGGTGAACAACGTCGAGACGCTCGCTTCGGTACCGCCCATCGTGATGCACGGGGCGGAGTGGTACCGAGGCCTCGGCCTCGACGATCACGCGGGAACGAAGGTCATCTCGCTGTCTGGAGACATCACACGACCGGGTAACTACGAGGTGCCACTCGGCCTCCCGCTGTCGACGCTCCTGAATGACTGGGCGGGCGGCTGTGCGAACGGACGTTCGATTCAGGCCGTCACGATGGCCGGGCTCTCGGGCGGATTCCTGGCGGGCGACGACCTCGATGTGACGCTCGACGAACCGTCGATCCGATCGAAGAACTCGTTCCTCGGTGCCGGCGGCATCATGGTCTTCGACGACACCCGTGACATGATCGAAATCGCGCACATGGCCATGGAGTTCTTCGCCGAAGAGTCGTGCGGCAAGTGCTTCCCGTGCCGTATCGGGACACAACGCCTTACAGAACGTCTCTCCGGGGATGCCGGGCCGGCGAAGCTGTCCGACTGGCTCGATGAGGTCGCGGACCTCAACAAGACGATGAAAGAGACCTCGGCGTGCGGCCTCGGACAGGCGGCGCCCCTCATCACCGAAAGCCTCCTCAGGTACTTCCCCGAGGCGGTGCAGGCACATGTCGACAATGGCTGACCGAACAATTGCTGAGATCGCGCCCCAGGTCCCGATCCGAATGAATGAGGCGAACCGATGAGTGACGACGGACGCACGCTGTTCCTCGACGGTGAGGAGGTCTCCTTCTCGCGAGGCGAGTCGATCTTCCAGGTTGCTGAGCGACACCAGAAAGAAATCCCGACGCTCTGCTATGACGACAGGCTCGACGCATTCGGCGCGTGCCGCCTGTGCATCGTCGAGTTGGAGGGCGCCCGTAACCCGGTGGCTTCCTGCACCACGACGGCCGAGTCGGGCATGCGCGTCACCACGAAGAGCGGAGCCCTCGAAATGCACCGCCGCGTGCTCCTCGAACTCGTCACCTCCGAGAATCGAACCATCGATGTCGACGAATTGTCGGGCTACGCATCTCAGGAAATGGCGACGCTCGTCGACCGGTACGACGCACGCACCGGGCGCTTCGCCGGTCGCACATCGGGCACGTCTCATCCGAGCGATCCCAACCCCTTCATCCTCCGGGACTACGAGAACTGCATCTCGTGTTACCGGTGTGTCCGGGTGTGCGCCGAGCAGGAAGGCGACTACGCGATCTCGATCATGAATCGCGGCTTCGCATCCCAGATCACGACTGAATTCGATGGATTGCTGAAGGATTCGGCGTGCACGTTCTGCGGCCAGTGCATTCAGACCTGTCCGACGGGCGCCCTCGCCGACATCAAGGCGCTCCGGGCCAAAGACATCGACGAGCCGGTCGAAAAGACCCGCTCCATCTGCATCTACTGCGGCGTCGGGTGCGCGGTCGACATCATGTCGAAGGGCGACAAGATCGTCGGGATCCAGCCCGCCATGGACGGTCCCGCGAACGAGGGTGCCCTGTGCGTGAAGGGCCAGTTCGCTTTCGACTTCGTGCACCACCCGGACCGCCTCGCGACGCCGTTCGTGCGGAATGACCACGGGCAGCTCGTCCCCGCGACGTGGGACGAGGCGCTCGACAAGGCAGCGGCCGGCCTCCTGGAGGCCGTCAACGAGCACGGCCGTCACAGCCTCTACGCGATCGCGTCGGGGCGCGCGCCGAACGAAGGCGGCTTCATGATGCAGAAGCTCGTGCGCGCGGGGTTGGGGACCTCGTACATCGACAATTGCAGCCGTGCTTGACACGCTCCTACAGTCGCCGGTCTG
>JAFDCW010000900.1 GCA_019312705.1 Deltaproteobacteria bacterium | reverse complement strand
CCGAGACCCTCGAGGACCTGGTCTTCATCGTGAAGAAGGCCGAAGAGCTCGGTCATACGGTCAAGGCCCTCGGCGCCGGATGTTCCTACTCGGGCGCGAACGCGACGTCGGGTTTCCTCGTGGACATGGAGGGCCTCGACGCGATGCTGCCGATCGATGCCGCCGCGCTTCATCCCGGCGACCACTCGACCCTGCGGCGCTTTCAGGGAGGCGCCCGCCTCGACCAAATCAGCGAACACCTGAAGCAGGACGATCTCGCCCTCGAGAACATGGGCGGCCTCCTGCAGCTGAGCTTCGTCGGTGCAGCGACCACGGGCACCCACGGCTCCGGGGTGCGGCTCGGCAACATGGCCAGCCAGATCGTCTCGATGGTCGTGGTCGGCTCCGGGGGCACGGTCTACCGCGTCGAGCCGACACAGGGCATCACGAATCGCAACGGGTGGCACGAACCCCTCGTCGATCATCTGAAGCAAGACGACGAACTCTTCCACTCCCTCAGGGTGAGCGTCGGGGCCCTCGGCCTCATCTACTCGGTCACGGTGCGCACCGTGCCCCTGACCAACCTCCGGGAGGTGCGCTGGGAGATGGGCTGGCAGGAGGCCCGCGAGCGTCTGCAAAACCGGACCGACCTCGACCACCAGGACATGGTCGAAATCTACGTGAACCCCTACCGGACCCGAGACGACGGGGACCGGACCGCTCTGGTCACGATCCGGAAGTCGACGACCAAGGAGCCGAAGGGCGCAGGCGGCAACCGGCGGTGCCTGGCGGAGATGCTCGAGCGCTTCCCCGTCGCGGCGGACCTCGCCATGCTCTATCTGAACCTCTTCCCCGGACGCACGCCGGGCTTCATCGACACCGCCCTCCGGGGCCTCGCCGACGCCGAGTACATCGCGCCGCGGTACGACGTCCTCGCCGACTCCGAGCACTCGAACGGCTTCGCGATGGAGCTGGCCTTCTCCATGAAGGACGACAGCTATCTCGACCACATCGACGAGATCCTCGAACTGCTCGAGCGCCACAGCGGTGAGGGCCAGCAGTACGTCAACATGCTCTCAGTGCGCTTCGTGGCGGCCTCCGACGACTACCTGTCCATGCACTACGACGCCGACGGCCACCCGAGCTGCGCCGTCGAGTTTCCGACCCTTTCGGCCACCACCGGCGTGCGGGAGTCGTTTCGACGCATGCAACGCACCATGCTCGCTCGGGGCGCTCGCCCTCACTGGGCGATGGAGTTCGGTACGTTGACCGGCAACGGCGGGCTCCTCGACGCGATGTACCCGGAGCTCGAGAAGTGGAAGAACGCCCACGGCCTCTTCGACGCGACCGGAGTCTTCGCCAATGGCTTCACCGACCGCATGGGCTTCACGGTGCCTGCATACAGTCGGGACTGATGCTCCCGGCACAGATGCTCCAGCGACGTCAGGCGTCGCGGCGCGCCTTGAAGTGGTTGATCAAGCCGTTCGTCGAGGCGTCGTGGGACTCGACGGCCTCGGATCCCTCGAGCTCCGGGAGGATGGCCTTGGCGAGCTCCTTGCCCAGCTGAACCCCCCACTGATCGAAGCTGTAGATGTCCCAGAGCATGCCCTGGGCGAAGATCTTGTGCTCGTACATGGCGATCAGCCGCCCGAGGGTCTGGGGGGTGAGGCGGTCGAACATGAAGGAGTTGGTCGGGCGATTGCCGGGGAAGACCTTGTGGGGAACCAGGCTTTCGAGCTGGTCGCCGGTCATGCCACTGGCCGTGAGCTCGCCTCGCACCTGGGCCTCGGTCTTGCCCTTCATCAAGGCCTCGGGCTGAGCGAAGTAGTTCGCGAGCAAGATCGCGTGGTGGTCCCCGAGGGCGTTCTGGCTGTGCACCGGCGCCAGGAAGTCGCAGGGGATGAGCCGGGTGCCCTGGTGGATGAGTTGATAGAACGCGTGCTGGCCGTTGGTCCCGGGCTCGCCCCAGATGACCGGCCCCGTCTCGTAGTCGCCGATGCGGTCGCCTCCGCGGGTGACGCCCTTGCCGTTGGACTCCATGTCGCCCTGCTGAAAATACGCGGCGAAGCGGTGCAGGTACTGGTCGTAGGGAAGGATGGCGTGGGTCTCGGCGCCGAGGAAGTTGTGGTTCCAGATGCCCAGGAGCGCGAGGAGGACCGGGATGTTCTTCTCGAAGGCCGTGCCCCGGAAGTGCTCGTCCATCTCGTGGGCGCCTTCGAGCATCGCCTCGAAGTTGTCCATGCCGATGAGCAAGGCGATGGGCAGGCCGATGGCGGACCAGAGCGAATAGCGGCCGCCAACCCAATCCCAGAACTCGAACATGTTCGCGGGGTCGATGCCGAACTCGGCCACCCCCGCGGCGTTGGTGGAGAGCGCCACGAAGTGTTTGGCGACGGCGGCCTCATCCCCGAGATGTTCTAGGAGCCACGCCCGGGCGGACCGGGCGTTGGTCATCGTCTCC
>JAFDCW010000899.1 GCA_019312705.1 Deltaproteobacteria bacterium | reverse complement strand
CCGTCTGGAATGGGCCTAGCCGCCCCGTTGCCCCAAGACCCAGGCCCCCTGCCTGCACCGTTACGATATCCAGGGCATCGCGACCACGGTCTGCCAGGTAGGGACCAACGCTGCTGCAACCCATCGAGCTTACGAGCAGGAACACGGATAAAAGTAGCAATCGCTTCATCTGCAACTCCCTGTGATGCGGAGGGCCCTGCAACGTGTCCACGCAGCCGGGCGGCGGGCACGGCACGCCGTGCCCCTACGCGCTTCCGCCGTCACGCGTGGATCTGCTGGAGGCTGTGGACTTCGAACTTGCCTTCTTGCATGGCTACTATGGCACGGGCACAGGCGTCGGCGGCGGCTATTGTTGTTATTAGCGGGGCGCCGTGGGTTACGGCTTCGCTGCGGATCAGGCGCTCGTCGCGGCGCGGCATCGGGCCGCTGGGGGTGTTGATAATGAGGTCTACGCCGGCGTTCTTCATGTGGTCGAGGATGTTGGGGCGGGCGCCGGCGGCCAGGCGCGGGACTACGGTCGATATGATGCCGGCCTCGGCCAGGCGGGCGGCGGTGCCGATGGTGGCCAGGATGTTGAAGCCTACATCGTAGAGCATCCGTGCTATGCCCACGATGCGGTCCTTGTCGGCGTCCTTGACGCTGATGAATACGGTGCCTGCGAGCGGCAGAGGCTGGCCGGCTTCGATCTGCGATTTGGCGTAGGCCATCTCGAATGTGCTGTCGATGCCCATTACCTCGCCGGTCGAACGCATCTCGGGACTTAGCAGCGGGTCCACGCCCGGGAAGCGGCTGAACGGGAGGACGGATTCCTTGACCGCGAAGTATTTTGGGATGGGATCGGACGTCACGCCCAGCTCCGCGAGCTTCTTGCCGGCCATGACTTGCGAGGCGATTTTGGCGAATGGCACGCCGGTCGCTTTGCTGACGAACGGGACGGTGCGCGAGGCGCGCGGGTTGATCTCGATGACGTAGACGTCGTCGTCCTTGACCGCGAACTGGGCGTTGAGGAGTCCGACGACGCCCAACTCGAGCGCGGCGCGGCGCGTCTGGTCCTTGATCTTTGCGATGATCTCGGGGGACAGCGAGTGCGGGGGCAGCACCATCGCGGAGTCGCCGGAGTGCACGCCGGCCTCTTCGATATGCTCCATGACGCCCGCGACGATGACGGTCTCGCCGTCGCATACGGCGTCGACGTCGACCTCGATGGCGTCGTCGAGGAACTTGTCGATCAGGATCGGATGGCCCGGCCCGGCGGCCATTGCTTCGACGACGATGTCGGCGAGTTCAGGCTCTTCCCAAGCGATGACCATGGCGCGTCCGCCGAGTACGAAGCTGGGGCGCACGAGCACGGGGTAGCCGATCTGCTCGGCGATCTCGCGCGATTCTTCGTAGGAGAGCGCGGTGTCGCTCGGCGGCTGCAACATGCCGATCTTCTCGACGAGTTCGCGGAAGAGTTTGCGGTCTTCGGCGCGGCTGATGGCTTCGTGCGGGGTGCCCATGATCGGGACGCCGGCCTCGGCCAGCGGCTTGGCCAGGTTCAGCGGGGTCTGGCCGCCGAGTTGCACAATGACGCCGTCCGGCTTCTCGCGGTCGGTGATGTTCAAAATATCTTCGAGCGTCAGCGGTTCGAAGTAGAGCCGGTCGGTGATGTCGTAGTCGGTCGAGACGGTCTCGGGATTCGAGTTGACCATGATGGTCTCGTAGCCCAGCTCGGCCAGCGCCATCGAGGCGTGGACGCAGCAGTAGTCGAACTCGATGCCCTGGCCGATGCGGTTCGGTCCGCCGCCGATGATGAGCACTTTGGGCCGGTCCGTCGGGCGGCTTTCATCCTCGCGCTCATACGTGGAGTAGTAATAGGGGGTATAGGCCTCGAACTCGGCGGCGCAGGTGTCCACGAGTTTGAACGCGGCGCACGCGCCCTGCTCTTTGCGTTCGGCGCGGATTTTGGCTGCGGTCGAGCCTGTCAGCTCGGCGAGTTGGGGATCGGAGAAGCCCCAGCGCTTGGCCTTCCACATCATGTCGGGCGCGAGCGGACCGCCCTGCCCCGCCGCGATGATCTGCTGCTCGAAGTCGATGATGTCCTTGATGTTGTGCAGGAACCACGGGTCGATGCCGGTCAGCTCGGCGACTTCCGCAACGGGCATCCCTGTCTTCAGGGCATGCTTGATGTAGAAGACGCGGCGCGGTGTCGGGCGCACGAGCATGGGGCGCAGGTTCTCGGGGTCTACGTCCTTCTCGCCGATGCGGTCGAGTCCGGTCAGCCCGATCTCCAGGCCGCGCAGGCCCTTCTGGAACGCCTCCTTGAACGTGCGACCGATGTCCATGGTCTCGCCGACCGATTTCATGGAGACGGTGAGCGTGTTGTCGGAGCCGGCGAACTTTTCGAATGCGAAGCGCGGTATCTTCACCACGCAGTAGTCGATGGTCGGCTCGAACGACGCGGG
>JAFDCW010000898.1 GCA_019312705.1 Deltaproteobacteria bacterium | reverse complement strand
GCGGTGCTTATGAGTGCATTGCGTGCGGTGATGGGTGAAGAGACATGGGGGGAGGCCTACCGGACGTTCATCTCCGAATGGGCGTACAAGCACCCCACGCCCTGGGACTTCTTCAACACCTTTGAGCGCTTCGCCGAAGAGGACCTCGACTGGTTCTGGACGTCGTTCTACTACAACACATGGACGCTCGACCACGCCGTAGGCCTGGTTCAGCCGAAGCCGACGGGCGGCGCGATCGTGACGATCGAGGACCGCGGCCTCGCCATCTTTCCGGCTACGGTTCGCATCCGCACGACGAACGGTATGGACTTCGTCCACGACATCCCGGTCGACCACTGGCTCGCAGGCAATTCGACGTACGAGATCGATATCGCCTCGACTGCTGGGGCCGTCACCCGGGTAGAGGTCGACGCGGCCGGCATTTCACCGGATGTCGACCGGTCGAACAACTTCTGGCCACAGGGGCGTTAGTCGAGGCTGGCCCATGGTATCCAGGCGTGCCTGGCTCCGCATGTCGGGTTGTGCGGGTGCGGCACTCGGGCTGAAGCCCGGGCTCCTGGAGGCGCTTCAGGGGCTCCAGAGTCAACCGCTCATTCAACGGGCGATTCCCAAGACGGGTGAGTTACTCCCGGTCATCGGCCTGGGCGGCGCCAACACGTTCTCGGAGATGGCTCGCAGGGAGGCCCGGACGGAGGAGTACGACACGATCGGCGCGGTCTTGCGTGCGTTAGTCGACGGGGGCGGCTCGGTGCTCGACACGGCTTACGGCTACGGCGCAAGCGAGCAGGTTTCGGGTCAGGTCGCCCAGGAACTCGGGATCGCCGACCGCATCTGGTGGGCGACCAAGGTGAATGCTGCGCGGGTGAGTGGCGGTACCAGCGCCCCCGCTGACCCGGCGGAAGCGCGTTACCAGATTCAACGGTCCTTCCTTCGATTGCGCGTCCCTCAGGTCGACCTCTTCCAGGTCCACAATATGGGCGACCCCCCGGCACAACTCGCTCTGCTGAAGGAGTTGAAGGAACTGGGCTATGTCCGCTACATCGGCATCACGACCACGCTCGAGGAACAGTACGCGGGCCTCATCGACGTCATGCGGAGTGAGCCGATCGACTTCATCGGCATCGACTACACGATCGACAGTCGCGCGCCTGAAGACGTCATCTTCCCGCTCGCGCTGGAGCGCGAGATCGGCGTGTTGGCCTACATGCCGTTCGGCCGAGGCAGGATGTGGGCCAGGCTCGGCGACCGACCGCTACCGGATTGGGCCGCCGAATTCGATGCGCACAGTTGGGCGCAGTTCATGCTCAAGTTCGTGGTCGCGCATCCGGCCGTGACCGTGGCCTGTCCGGGGACGAGCGACCCTGCACACATGGCGGACAATCTCGGCGCGGGGCGTGGGCGGATTCCGAACCCGGATCAGCTCGACCGCATGATTCGCCTCGCGGACAGCCTGCCCGCAGCCTGAGTGGGCAGGCCGCCCCACGCGAGGCGTCGGCGGCCTGGAAGACCGCGTGTCAGTCTGCGCTACCCTCGAGCTTGGCGGCAAACCCGATGACCGTACCACACGGGGCGCGCACGAAGATCTCGTCCATGCCGTAGAACGTCTGCCGGCGCGGGACGAGCACCTCCGCGTCTCCGACGCCGGCGATCACGGTGTCCAGGTCCTCGACTTCGATGAAGAGTGTCGCTGCGCCGTCGGCCATCTGATCTGCGAGACCCTCGGGGGCCCCGGATTTTCCGAGGTCAGCCTGGACGCTTGCCCTCGTCTGGTACATCAACTGGACATCGCCGTTGTTCAGCATGGCAAAGCCGTGAACGTCGCCGTCGGGCACGGTGCCGATCAGCGTGAAGCCGAGTCCCTCGGTCCAGAAGGGCAGGCAGGGCTCGATCGCATCGACGGTGATGAGCGGGGTGACTTGCTTCATGAGATGGCTCGGTTTGGGGGTCGTCGGGTCGGGCGGCTCGAATCAGCCGAAACTCTTGATGCCCGGAGGGCTCTGTCGCAAGGCGGTGAGGTAGCGGTACGGATTGGCGACCGGCTGGTCGTCGGGGTCGGACCAGTGCTCGAGGGCGTCGGGAAGAGATGCCTCGAAGGATTCGATGTCCGCTCGGGCGGAGGGCGCTGCCGCGGCCTGCGCAGGGACGCCAGCTGAGGCGTCCGACGAGGCTCGTGCGGGCGCGTCTGCCGGAACTCGCGTTGGGGCCGCCGTGGCGCCCTCGCGAACGGCGACTGCGGCCGGGCGTGGCCGGTCGGCGGAGGTGTACGATCGTGCCAGTCCGCGACGGCGAATCGGAGTGCCCGGGACTCTCAGCGCCTGAACTTCATGGGCGATCACGTTGAGGGTCTCGCCATCTTTCTGAAGTCTGCCGCGGACTGCGAGAAAGGGCTCCATGCGTACGGCTGATCGATCGCGCTGATAAATGTCTGGCTTCACAATTACGTTGATGGGA
>JAFDCW010000193.1 GCA_019312705.1 Deltaproteobacteria bacterium | reverse complement strand
CCACGTCTCTGGTCACCACACCCCGAAGACCCTGGCGAAGGAGCTCCCGAAGCTCCCATCCGAAGACATCCCGGTCTTGCTCTTTCACATCAAGCCCGTCTTCCAAGGCCCCGTCGAGCGCGAGCTGGCGAAGATCAAGCGACGCAACCTCAACGTCCTCCAGCTCGAAGACCAGTTCCTCTTCTGAGGCCCCGTCGCTTGTCGAAAACTTGGCGCCCGGCGCTGCATCAGGCTTCTCTCATTCGTCGGCGTGTTGCTGACGGGCATCGGGCGAGAAGCGAGGGAGGGCGTCATGGCGAGACGAAGGCGAGGCAAGCTGCAGCGACGGACGGCCGTTCCCCTCGAAGATACCCCCATCGATCTCTTGCGACGTCGCGCTAGGAAAGCGTCGAAGCGCGGAGAGCACCGCAAAGCCGCCCTCGTCTTTCGCGAGCTCATCGCTCACGGCGGCGACGCCAAGACTTGGACCCTCCTCGGCGACAGCCTCCGCCGCGCCCGGCGCCCCGCCGAAGCCGCGAACGCGCTAAAACAAGCCCTCTATCTCCACCGCCAAGCCGGCGCACCACTCCGCGCCCGCACCGTCGCCCGACTGCTCTCCGAGATCTGACCCGGCGTCGATCTCGGCTCCATGGGCCCTCCGTCGACGGCCCCCGGCCGGTCGCGGTACCCTGTTGACATGGCCCGCCCGAAGATCAGTTTGGCGGTCGCGGCACTCTCGGTCTTGATCGGTTGCGCGGACGACGCGTCGCCGCCGGCCGACTCGGGCGCACCGGACACCGGCCTCATCGATGCAAGTGCGGAGGACGCAATTGTCGGGGTGACACCGGACGCCCCGGCCCTGCCCGTGCTCACCCCCTGCCCCACCGGCTGGACGAGCGTCGATCCAGGCGACGGGTCGCCGGTCACCTGCGACCCCTTCCCGGCTCCCCCCGCCGAAAGCTGCGGCCCCGGGGAAGCCCAGTTCACGGGTGAAGCTGGCTGCACCGCCGTCGGCCCCGAGTGCCCGGCCGACGGGTGGCCCACCGCACTGCCGACCGACCGCCCCGTGCTCTATGTGCGCGCCGACGCCGCCGCCGGAGGCGACGGCACCATAGCCGCGCCGTTCACGACCATCCACGATGCGATCGCCATCGCTGCGACCGGCTCGGTCATCGCCGTCGCCCCGGGGCGATACGTCGGCACCCACTCGGTAGCCAATCTCGACCTGTCGATTCGAGGCGCATGTCTCGATGCGGTCATTGAAAGTGAAAGTCTCTTCACGGCCGTCGAGCTGATCGACACCACCAGCGATTTGCGCAACTTGACGATCGTCGGTAGTGAGTATGGCCTCCGGGTCTGGAATTCGACGGTCGATCTCGTGTCGGTGGAGGTCCGCCTGCGCCCCGAGCTGCCGCTTGGTGCCGGGGTGTTGTTGCACAATGGGACCCTGACCGGTGAGTCGGTCGTCGTCCGTGGCCCGATGAACGAGGGTGTCCGGGCGCGCTCCGCCTCGACTCTGGAGCTCCAGCGAGCGGTCATCGCGGGCGAGATGCGAATCGGAGTCGTCGTCTCCGATTCGATCTTCCGAGGCGATGAGGTCGTCATTCGCGGTTTTGTCTCGGGTGCGGCGGTCGGCGAGGCAGGAAAAGGGGTCTTCGTGTTCGGTACGAGCGAGCTCACCCTCACCCGCTCGGCCATTGTGGACGCCATCGGTCATCCCGTCCTGGCTACTGACGACTTCGACCTGACCCTCCGCGACTGCCTAGTCCGCGGTCCCCCGGTCGGGGTCGCGGCCCGCGCCGGGGCCATCGCAGCGGTTGGTCCCGGGTCCCTTTCCCTCGATCGAGTTTCGATCTCGCAGCTTCGAAACAACGGGATCGTCGCAGCGGTCGGCGCACACCTCGAGGCGACCGATGTCGTGGTCGTCGAAACCAACGCACCGGTGGATTCCCCTGTGGGCTATGGGATCGAACTCGGGGCGGCCGCGACGGCGAGCATGCAGCGGGTCTTCATCGACCGCTCCACCGCGGTGGGCCTGCTCGTCGACGGCCAGGATACGGTGATCGATGCAACGGACCTCACCATCGTCCGCACGCGTGCGGGTGGGGGCGGAACCTTCGGCCGTGCCATTCAGGTTCAACGCGGGGGCGTCCTGACTTTGAATCGGGTCGAGCTCCGAGACAACCGGGAGGTTGCCATCTCCGTCGCGAGGCTTCCCTCCTCCCTCACCGCTACGAACCTCCGCATTGTCGATACGCGGCAGCGCCAGTGCGCCGAAGACGGCAGCGAGTGCGCGGCGGCGGGCATCGGTGTGGGCGCCTACGAAGGGGGCGCGGTCTCGGTCGACCGGTTTCTCGTCGCCGGCAGCTTCCTCGCGGGCGTTCAGATCGCAACCGACGGCAGCCTCGACCTAGCCAACGGCATCGTCGAACGAAACCCCGTCGGCGCCAACATCCAAGTCCCGGGCTACGACGTCACTCGCTTGACCACCAACGTGCTCTACCGCGACAACGGCGTTAACCTCGACTCGGCCGAATTGGTGGTGCCGGCGCCGGACATTCCCGGCCGCTGACGACCGGACACGTGAGAAGCCGCCCGTGCCTCCAAATACACTAGATCCTCAACCGGGGGGCCGGCACCAATCTTGCGAGGCGACGGGGCGAAGGACCCGCCATGACCCGCACCCATGCTACTCGCTCCACCGCACTGGCCGCCCTCCTCGGCCTTCTGGCCTTTGGTTGCGCCGCCGACGTGGACAACGCCGACCCCGAACTCGCCTTCGCGGGCGGCAAGGCAGACTTCGACGAGGCGCGCCCGGTGGCCTACGGAGAATCCATCGGTGGCTCGGTCAGCGGCCATGCCTTCAGCCTTTTTTCGCTGTCGGCTGACGCTGGGGACCGCTTCGAACTCCGGCTGAGCCGTACGGCCGGTGACTTCGACCTGCGTTCCGTCGTCTACGACTCGGAATTGAGTTCAATTGCCCACGTCCCGGGCAGCTTCGAGGCGACCGCCGTCGGGAACCGCAAGGCCTTCGAGGCCGGTGACGATGGGGGGCGCCTCTTCGTGGTGGTTCGGGCGGACCGCTACCGCGGCGCCGGAGACTTCGAGCTCACGCTGGCCTGCCTCGGCGGCCCCTGCGCTGGCGATGTGCCTGTCCCGGCCACCGAAGTCGAGGAGATCGCAAACTGCGTGGGCCGTGCCCGGCTCTGCGCTTTTGCCCAACTCGACACGGTGCCCGCAGGTGATCACCTGGCTGCATCTCACGTCGTCATGACCTGCCTCGATGCGGACCCGGCGTGCACGCCCGCGATCTGCGATGCGGCCGTCATCGGCGACACCACGCCCCGTGACATCTGCGATTCTCTCACCGCATCGGTCGCCTTCTACGCCGGACAGAGCGCCGCCTGCCGCGTCGAGTTCGACGCATGCATGGACAGTTGCACCGACGCTGAGCAGTACAGCACCTACCTCGAACTCGAAGACGATGAGTTTGAGTTCTGGATGACCGGCGAGGCGACGTGCTGGGAAAGCCCCTTCGGGGCGAGCTGCGACGAGTACGCGCGGGGTCACGCAGACTGTGGGGGAACGGATTTCCGCGCCGTCGACGGAACCGAGACCGTCAACTCCTGCTACGGGTATTGGCGTGCGACCGAAGGAGCCTGGCTCGAATACGAAGACGACAACATCGACTGCTACTACATCTGTGATGTGGTCGAAGAGGCGTGCACGGCGACCTGCGAAGCGGGGCCCACCGGCGACTTCTCGGACTGCTTCCAGCAGTGCACCACCGAGCACCTGCTGGTCGAAGACGACGACTACGCCACGTGTGACTTCTGAGGTTGCCTGGGAAAGAGCCGGCTGATGGCCGCCCGGGCCTCGTCGACGGGCACATTCGGGACGGCGACGCGCGCACCTCCCCCGGCGATGGCCGTGAGGGTGGCGACGCCGTGCCATCGATCGAAGGGTGACTGTACGATCGTCAGGGCTTGCATGCGCGACGCTGGGGCCACCACCAGGGTGCGGCGGAAAACACCCCGCCAAACGGCGAGGCCGCCCGGGTCATGAGCCCAGGTGAGCGTGCGTAAGGTGGCGAGGCCCCAGAGCGCGCCCAGGAGGGCGACCGCGACCGGCGCGGCGAGGGCCCAAAGCCCTACGGCTCCGTAGAGCCCGGCCGCCACGGCGCCGCCGAGCAGCGCACCCCGGCTCGCGCTCCTCCGGATGATGCGTGGGGAGGTTCGCACCCACCGGTAGCGCGTGACATCGGCCTCCGGAAGCACCCGCGGCAGGAGCGCGGTCAGGGACGCGCGGGGGGCGATGGGCACGAATACGTCGGTGCCTTGGGCTTCGGCGGTCTTTGCCTCGGCGCCGGCGCCCATGTCGTCGGTCCGGAGCTCCGCGAGGCCCAAGAGGCGGCGCAGGAGAGTCTGGCGCAGGCGTACGACCTGAATGCGTATGCGCGGCAGTGCATGCACACGTTTGGTGAAGAGGCCGTAGCTTCGGAAGAAGACTCCTCGGTCTTCGCGGAGAGTGAAGCCGTAAAACCGCATCACGTTGAGCGCCGCCGATCCGACCCATCCGGCGAGTACGAAGACTGCCACGACCACCGCGACGAACGCCGCGATGGCGAACGTGCCCTGGCCAGCGATCGGCGCGAAGAGGCGCTGGCCATGTTCCCAGGCCTTCACGAAGAACGAGAGGTCGTCGTCCGGCATCGCCTGCGAGAGGAAGCCGACCAGGCCGGCGAGGATCAACCCCGCCCGGTTGTCCGTGAGCCCCCGGAGGATGAGTGCCAGGACCCCCACCGAGAGCAGCGCTGGCGCCGCCATCGTCTGCTCGCCCGCTGCCGCCTCCGGCTCGGAGGCCGAGGACGCCGCCCCTCCGAGCGACCGCAGCGCATCCCGCAGGGCGTCGCCCTGAGCCCGAGTGATTACATCGAGCTTGGCCTCGGCCCCCTCGGTCCCCGAGGTCTGGACGGACACCACGACCACCCCGACCAATCGATGCAGGGGTCCGGCTTCGAAGGAGAGATCTTGGACCCGGGCGACCGGGATGCGCCGCTGCTGTCGGCGGATGAAGCCGCTGTCGATGGCGAGCTCTCGGGAGGTGAGCCGGTATCGATAGCGCAGCCACTCGACCACCGGCCCGGCCAGAGATATGACGCCGACGAGGGCCATCAACCATAGGGTCGTGACGACACGCTCGAAGGACTCTGCGGTCACGGCCTGAAACGCGATGATCGCCAACCAGAACGCGGTGCGCCGGAGGCCGGCGAGGAAAGCGAAGAAGATCGACGCCGGGTGAAGGCGTCCCTCGAGGATCAACGCGGTATCGTCGGCTTCAGCGCGCATCGTCCGCGATGGCGAGGACTTGGCCGCGCATCTCTTCGGCCCGGGTCGGGGTGAGCCCGGGGATGCGAAACGTCGCGGAGCGCCCTCCCGAGGTGAAAACCGAGAGGCTCGCCAGGCCGAAGAGGCGCTCGAGGGGCCCGCGGTCCACGTCGAGGTGCTGCAGCCGGGCGATGGGGATCGTCTTTTCCCGGTGGATCAGGACGCCGTGGCGGATCTTCAGATTTGCCGCGCCGACGGTGAAGCCGAGGCGCCGGTAGCGGAGGCGCGTCGTGACCAGGATCCAGGTGATGCGCAGTGCGCCGAGCACACCGGCGACGCCCACGATGGCGAGGCCGACCTTCGGGCTGTCCGACCACAGGAAGAACATGCCCTGGGAGGCGATCATACCAAAGAGAATCAGAGCGCTCACGATGCCCGAAAGGCGCCAGTAGGCGACGACCGCGGGCTCGGATTTCTCCATCGCAGGTCCCGGACCGCCTTCGAGTTCATGCATCTCCGGGGCCGCCATCGGCGCCGAGTCTCGCACGAATGCTCTCCGAGCAGCGGCCCGGGCTCACTCCGTCGGGGGGCGCGGCCCGCCGTAGGCCGGCACCGGAGGGGGTTCCTCCACCGGCAACACGGGGGCGCCCTCGCTTTGCTCATCTCCTTGGTCGACCGGTGGCGGTTCGACAGGGGGGGGGCCGCCGTAGATCGGCTTCATCTGCTCACGATCCACCGGCGGCGGGTTGGGCTCCGGGTCGGCCTCGTTCTGCTCATCTCCCTGGTCTGCCGGGGGACCGCCGTAGATGTCGGTCCCCCGCGACTGCACGTCGTCGGCGCAGGCCGAGGCCGAGAGGATCGCTGCTGCAGCGGCTACGTTGCGCACGCCCCGCATCAGGCTGGGGGTGCGCGCTCCGCAGAACGGGCACGATCGTTCTTCGGATCGCACGTGGCGATGACAGGTCCGGCACGGGTTCAACACGGGGACAACCATACCAGCATCACTGCACCGCCTGCGCCCTGGATGGGCCCGCGCATCAGAAGCCGAGGGTGCCCATGGCTTCGTCGTGAACCTGGCGCTGAATCTGCTGGCGGTCCTCGGCGGACCTCCGCCGGGCGGGCTGCGCTTCGCGATCGTCCTCCGCATCGAGCTCGGCGCCGGTGCTCCCTCCGATTGCGGTCTCGGGCTCAGCGCTTCGGGGAAGTGAGTCCCGGAGCGAGGCCATCGACGAGACCTGGGCCTCCATCTGCTCGTCCCCGTCGAGGGCGTATCCATTGGCCTCCTGCTCGGCTCGTTCGAGCATGGCCCGGGCCTCGGCGACGTTGCCGTTACGGTTCAGGCGAATCGCTTGCACCGTGGCGGCGGCCGCCTGCATGCGCGCCGCTTCGCTCTCGAGTTCGGCGTCGCGGCCGCGGGCGATCTCTTCATCGTCGTCCGATGCCTTCGCACCGAGGAAGACCCGGCGCTCGAGGTGGCCCGCATCGACGACCGCGTCGTCGAAGCTGAGGTGCACGTCCATCAATTCCACCGTCGCCCCAGCGCGGCGTCCTTCGGCGGTCGCGCGCACGATGAGGTCGCGGTGTTCGCCTTCGTGCAGGTCGCCGAGGTGAACCTCGACGAAGCCGCCGACGTGCTGGACGTTTTGTCCGACGACGTTCTGGATCGTGACTCCCGGCCCCGGCTGCAAGCGCACGACGGCGTTTCTGCCGAAGACCCGCTGCATGCGCATCACCTCATCGCGGAAGAGCGTCGCCACCTGCTCGGAATCTTCGACGTAGTGAAACTGTCCGCCGCTCACCTGAGCGACGTCGCCCATCAGGGTCTCGTTGTAGTCGAGGCCGAGGCCGATGGCCGTCACCGTCATGCCCCGCTCCCCGGCGGCCTGGGCCATGGCGACGATGCCCGCTTCTTCGTTGGGCACACCGTCGCCGAGCAATACGACGCGGTTCACGCCGTTCGCTTCGTAGTGGGTCATGAGCTCGGTAAGCCCCGCTTGCAGGCCGCCGGCCATGTCGGTGGTGCCCTGGGCTTCCATCTCGGCGATGCGCGCTCGCAGCTCGACGAGGTTGTCTTCGATCACCGTCGACGGCAGCAAGACCTCCGCCGCGCTGTGGAAGGCCACCACACTGAGCCGATCACCTTCGCGCAGTAGATCGACGATGGTGAGCGCGGCGTCCCGGGCGTCTTCGATGGGCTCCCCGGCCATCGAGCCCGAGGTGTCGATCACGAGGGCGAGGTTGATCGGTGGGCGGCCCGACCCATCCACGGGCTGCGTG
>JAFDCW010000192.1 GCA_019312705.1 Deltaproteobacteria bacterium | reverse complement strand
CCCTCGGCTGCGGCGTCATCGGCCGCAGCGGCACGCCCATCGCGAGCTGGTTCATGAACGAGGCGGACCTGCTCGTGGTGTTTGGGGCAAGCTTTTCGAACCACACGGGCATCAGCGAAAAGAAGCCGATCATTCAGGTCGACTGGGACCCGATGAAGCTCGGCAAGTTCCACCCCGTCGCCTGCCCCGTGTGGGGCGAGATCGGGGTGACCGCGGCCGGCCTCGCGGAGGCCGTCGTCGGCCGGGCCGCGGCGAAGAGTCAGCGTGCCGAGGTGGCTGCGCGATGGAAGATTTGGCGTGCCGAAAAGGCTCGACGCGAGACCGAGACCTCCGACATCGGCCTGCACTCGGCGACCATATTTTCGGCGCTCACCGAGGCCATGCCCGACGACGCCATCATCGCCGTCGACGTGGGCAACAATACCTATTCGTTTGGGCGCTACTTCGAGTGCAAGCGCCAGGCGGTGTTGATGAGCGGGTACCTCGGCTCGATCGGCTTCGCCCTTCCGGCGGCCCTCGGCGCCTGGGCTGCCACCCAGGAAGACGACCCGCGCTTCAAGGGCCGCAAGGTCGTATCCATCAGCGGCGACGGCGGGTTTGGCCAGTACATGGGCGAGCTCAATACGGCGGTCCGCTACGGGATGAACATCACCCACGTGCTGCTCAATAACGGCGAGCTGGGCAAGATCAGCAAGGAGCAGCGCGCTGGCGATTGGGACGTCTGGGAGACGGGTCTGTCCAATCCGAGCTTCGCCGCCTACGCCGACCTCTGCGGAGCAAAGGGCTTCCTGGTCAAAGATGCCAGCGAGCTCGACGCCGCCCTCGAAGCCGCCCTCGCCCACGACGGGCCGTCCCTCGTCGAAATCATCGCAGATCCCGCGCTCATCTAGAAAGACGCCAAAGACGCCATGACACTGACTCAGGTTCGAACGCAGAAGAAGGTCTCCGTCGCCAAGTGGAGCGAGCTCGCAGACCGCACCCCCACCTATGCCCTCGTCGCCGGCGTAGACCTCGTCGTCCTGCGCTACGACGAGCAGGTGTCGGTCCTTTATGGGCGGTGCCTGCACCGCGGCGCCCTGATGTCCGACGGGCACGTCGAGGGCAACAACCTCATCTGCGGCGTGCACGGTTGGGACTACCGGATGCACACCGGGGTCAGCGAATACAACAACGCCGAAGCTCTGCGGAAGTTTCGGGCTTGGGTCGAGGTCGGCGAGGACGCGGTCCTCGTCGACGAGGAGGAGGTGCGCGCGTTCGCGACGGAGCACCCGCAGCCCTTCGACCGTGACGCGTACCTCGGGCTCTACGCCGACACCCATCCCGTCGCCGCCGAGCCCCACAACGGTTACATCCAGAGCCTCGCTCGGGACGGATTGTCGAAGGTTGGGCACCACGGGGCCATCTCGGCCATGGGGGTCTCCCGGGAGGAGCTGCCGAAGTGGGACGGCCTCCAGCTCATCACCGCCCAGCTTGCCCACAAGCCCCTCCTCGACGACGAAGCGGTAGGCACCGAGTTCGTGATCGGGCCCGCCTCGAAGAAGCCCCTGACGATGAAGATCCCCATCTTTGTCAGCGACATGAGCTACGGAGCGCTGAGCGAAGAGGCGAAGGTGGCCCTCGCGATGGGCGCCGAGCGTGCGGGGACCGGCATCTGCTCCGGTGAAGGCGGCATGCTGCCGGAGGAGCAGCAGGCCAACGGCCGCTATCTCTACGAGCTCGCTTCGGCGAAGTTCGGGTTTGACCTCGCGAAGGTGCTTAAGACCCAGGCGTTCCACTTCAAGGCGGGGCAGGGCGCGAAGACCGGCACCGGCGGGCATCTCCCGGGCCACAAGGTCAGCGAGAAGATCGCGGCTGTCCGCGGCCTCGAAGTGGGGGAGCCGGCGGTAAGCCCGTCGCGTTTCATCGACCTCGATAGCCCGGCGGACTACCGCAGGGTCGCCGACCAGGTGCGGGAGGTGACCGGCGGAGCGCCCATTGGCTTCAAGCTGAGCGCTCAGCACATCGAGGCGGACCTCGACTTCGCCCTCGAGGTGGGCGTCGACTACATCATCCTCGACGGCCGGGGCGGGGCGACCGGCGCCGCGCCGAATATCTTCAAGAACAACATCAGCGTGCCCACCATGGTGGCCCTCGCGCGCGCTCGGCATCACCTCGACGCGAAGAAGGCGGGCGACGTGACCCTGATCATCACCGGAGGCCTGCGCACCGAGAGCGACTTCGTCAAAGCCATGGCCCTCGGCGCCGCCGGCATCGCCGTGTCGAATAGCGCGCTCCAGGCGATCGGCTGTCTGGGCATGCGCGCCTGTCACACCAACAACTGCCCGGTCGGCATCGCCACGCAGAAGACCGAGCTGCGGTCACGCCTCGATGTGCAGCGCTCGGCCCAGCACCTCGGCAACTACTTCGAGGCGACCGTCGAGCTGATGAAGGTCTTGGCCCGGGCGTGCGGTCACGATCACCTGTCGAAGTTTTGCACGGGTGACCTGACGACCTGGGACCGGGATCTCGCCTATCTCACGGGCGTGCGCTACGCCGGGCTAACGCCGCTATGAGCACGGCCCTTCACCTGGACGGCTTCGAGGGTTTGGCCTCCGGGGACTCTTCGGCGTTTCGTGAAGCCCGGCTCGTCGTGCATTGGCTAGCGCAGCTGCCGAGCGCGGCGGGTGCCAGCCTCGCACCGGCCGTCGCCGATTTCAGCCACACTGCTCTCTCGTGGCTGGCGGACGCGGGACTCCTCGCGGGGGTGGTGCTGCCCGACGGACGCCGAGCGGCGCTGGACGTGGGTGGGCTCCGCCTGCTCGTGCTTGCTGCTGACGGCACGGTTGGCAGCGAGATGGGGCTGCGCGGGGTGAAGCTAGACGAAGCCCGCTCGTGGCTCGGAGGCGAGCTTGGCGGGGAGGTGAAATTCCCCGAGCACGAACTTCCCGCGCACCCAGTGGGCGAGGGCGCGCCGGTCCCGGATGTCGCCGCGAGCGATGTGAACCAGCTGGCCCGTTGGTTCGGCAACGCCGCTCGGGTTCTGAACCAGGTCACCGATCTCCACGAACACGCCGCAGAGGTGAGGTGCTGGCCGCACCACTTCGACATCGCGACCTTGATCTCCATAGACCCGGCCGGCGCCAAAGGCGCGGAAGAGGCGCGTAGCATCGGTGTCGGCATGACCCCTGGCGATGGCGGCGTGCCCGTCCCGTACTTCTACATCACTCCTTGGCCTTACCCTCCCGCAGACCGCTTGCCGGGCCTCGAGGGCGGCGGCCACTGGAACACCAAAGGCTGGGTTGGCGCCGTCTTGCGAGGCGACGAAATGCGAGGCGACGCTGACGATCAGCGCGACCAAATCACCGCCTTCGTGACCTCCGCCATCGACGCCAGCGCGGCGCTCCTGGGATAGGCTGGCGCAGCCTTCTTGTTAAGGCGTGGCAAGCACTACCGGCTGCGACTGGGGCGGCCTGCCGCTCTGCGCGACTGCGTCGCGCTGCCGCGTCTGGCCGCCCCAGGCGCAGCCTTCTTGTTAAGGCGTGTACCAGATGGGGCTGCTCCAGGCGCGCTCTTGGATGCTCCGGGCGCGTTCTGGGTCGCAGCAGGCGGCGTAGGGGCTGTCGGCGGGCAGGGTGGTGCAGTCGACGGAGAGGTCGTTGCACAGATATTGGCTCCACCGGCAGGTGGGGTTCTCGATGACCCGGGCGTAGTAGAAGGCGGCTTCCGTGGCGTCGAAGTCCGGGTCGGTCCACACACCGCACAAGGCGTCGGCTCCGGGGCCCGCCGGGGCGCAGGTCGCGGTGTCGACGGTGGCGCCGTTCATCGGGTCACCGCCGACCTCGTAGACCTCTTCGTGGGTGACGCCCGCGCCGTCGATCCACCCCTTGATGATCTGGATGCGCTGGAGTTGGGTGCCCATGGCGTCGCGCAGCGCGGAGAGCACGAAGGACGGCGCGGCGCCGGCGGGGGCCGCAGTCAGCTCGCCGCCCATCGGCACCCCATCGGCGTATCCCGTCGTGACGAGATCGGGGTCGTCGCAGAGGTCCGCCGCATACCCGAAGCCGCCGAAGAAGCGCAGGATGATGCGCGTACCGCTGGTCGCGTAGGACTCCCGGGCGCGCAGATTGTCGAAGAGTGCCTCTCGTGAGTTTTCTTCGGCCCAGATGACCGCGAGGCCGCCCGGAGACGCGGTGAAGCCGCGTACCAGGGGAGTGCCGCCGACCCTCAGGGCCTCCTCGGGGTCGTCGTCGCTGTTGCCGACGGAGCCGGGCCAGGAATCCTCGGCGGTGTCGCCGGCGTTGCCGTTGTGGAAGTCGGTGCTGCCGATGAAGCCGAACTGGAAGGGGTTGGCGCCGACCCGGCGCAGCTCCGACAGCCCGTTCCGGAGAGCACCGCGGACGAAGTCGCCAGGTTCCACGCAGCCGCCGAGGAAGCCGATGCCGCCCCCGACGGAACAGAGGTCAACACAGTCTTCCGAGTCGTCGGCCGCGCCGGTGCAGAGATCGGCGTGCATCTGCTCGAAATTGCAGAGCTCGTCTTCGCTCCCGAGGGGGTCGTCGGGACGCACGAAACACTCGGACGCACCCTTGTGCTGGTAGATCTCGACGATGGGCTCCATGGCCGCGCGGCGTGCCGCGAGGGCCTCGTCGTAGGGGTCTCCGGCGATGTCTTCCGGTACGAACATGAGGCTCGCGCCGAGGTTCGAGTTGTGCGGAATGATGATCGCGTCGCAGTCCTCGCTGGCGTCCCGGCAGTTTCGGTCGATGGCGTCCCAGAGCGGCTCGGGCCGCGAGGCTTCGACGTAGCTCGTCGGAACGCTGGGTACGGTCCTGCTGCGGAAGATGACGTTGCGGTGAATGTTCGACCCGGCCGGGGCGCCGGTCCACTCGTAGCCCACGAACGACGTGAACTCGCAGGCGCTGGTCCGGTCGTAGGCCTCCTCGGCGGCGTCCATGATCTCGGTCCAGCTGTCGCCGAGGGCGGAAGCGCAAAGCTCCGGCTCCAGGATGCAGAGCGGGGGGCGCCGTGGTGGGTTGGTCAGGAAGACGCTGGTGAGGGCACCGAAGTCGCCGATCGTCGCGTCTCCCTCCCGGTAGCTGGTGCAGGTCCGCGAGTCATAGGCCTCGGTGCCCGGGGTCCAGCAGAGCGGCGTCTCGGCGAGGAACTCGGAGTGGTCGGTCACCGCCGCGAAGTCGAGGGGCCGGTCGATGGTCACCTGGCGAGTTGCGGTGCCGGTCCCGTCGTAGGGGGGCAAGTCGAGGGGGGCCCCTCGGGCGAAGGCGTACACGTCCCGGGGGCGGGTGCGCACATCGAAGGTCACGGCGTCGAAGGAGAGGGCCGTGTGCACGTGCAGGTCCCCGAAGAAGGGCCTCTTGAGCGGCTCCCGGTCGGCGCAGGCCTCCCGCGTATCGGGGAGCATGACCAGAGGGGGCGGGGCCGAGTCCGGCGTGCCGGAGTCCACCCGGCTGTCGAGGACCCCCGAATCGACGGGGCCCGAATCACCGACCTCGCCATCGTCGCCGCAGGCGACCATCAGCAAAGGGAGAAGGGCGAGGAAGGCGAGGGTCGAGAGTGATGTCGTGGGGAACGCCATGGTCAGGGTGAATCGACGATAGCAGGGTCCGGGTCTTCGGTCTCATCGGGGCTGGTGTCTTCTTCGCCTTGGGCCGGTTGGGCCGGTTGGGCCGGCCGGAGCGCTTGAAACAGTTCTACGAATTCGAGAAGCGTCGTCGGCCCCGAGGCGAGCTCCCATTGCTCTTCGCAGCTCTTCACGGAGAGCGCCTCACCCGCCGCGGCGGCCTCGAGGTCGGCCACGGAGATGCGGCCCTGAATGGATTCCATCACTCCGAGGGTCGTAGCCCCGAGCTCGTGGATCGCATCGCCTATGGCGTACTGCTCGCCGTCGGCGACGAAGACGACCTCGGCGCATCCGGACCACCGCGGTGCATCGTGGGCGGCGCGCAGCGACGCGACCACCTGGTCCCGGGCGAGGGCGGGGAGGCCGATCAATTCGATGATGTGGTTTCCCGTGCCATCCATCGGTATGAGCGCGATGACTCGAACCGCACCGGTTCGGCTCGGGCGTTCCTCGACCAGACCCGCCCGGGGGATGTCTTCTACGCGGGCGATGGAGGCTCGGGGCGCCCACCGTCCGCCCGTGAGCGCGCGGTCGTCCACGTAGTCATCTTCGTCGTATCCGTCGTCTTCGTCCTCTTCGTCACCGCTGGACTGCGAGTCGCCGTCTGCGCCCCGGGCCCCCGCCGGCGCGCCGCAGCCTGCCGCGGTGAACGAGAGCAGAGCGCCCACAGTGGCCCAGATGGCCCAATCGGCTAGAGCGAAGAAACGATGCGGCGAACTCATGTTCCGTCTCCCTCCGAGTCCTCTTGGGAGAACGTGAATGGGTAGCGAACGTGCACCATACCGCCACCCTCGGGGGCGGGGAGCTCGAGGGTGTAGATGGTCTCCCTGACGCACTCGTCGAGGGTGGGGTGCCTCAGAGTGCTCTCGTCACCGATGGCAGAACTCGCGATGACGCCGCCGACCTCGGCCTCTCCTTCGATGTCGAACTCGAGCACCAGGCGCCCGGCGAGGGAGTCGTCTTCTTCGCGGGCGAGCTCGTAGCACTCGGCGATCAGCGGCTGCAGCTCTCGCACGGCTTCGCGGATGTACGCAGGATCGAGGCGGCCGGGGGCGTCGGGGCTGCCGTTGACGGCCGACCCGCCGGTTTCGACGAGGCTCCGTACTTCGTCCGGAGGCGCAGAGGCCTCCGCGGCCTGTCTTTCGGTTCGGGTGTTTTCGATCCGTTCGCGCAGCGCGCGGGCGATTTCTCTCACCTCGGGGTCCCGGGCGCGGATCCGAGGGTCGGTGGGTGCCGTCGGGGTCGGTCCGTCATTCTGGGGGTTCGGGTCGTTCGAAGTGGAAAAGCTCGTGCCGTCGGTGTCTCGGCCGCCGCCCTGGCTGCCGGGCCCAAGCACTACCCAGAGCATGATCGCCCCGGCGACGATTCCCCCTCCGATCAATCCCTTCCGGCTGCGCATGGGGCGCATGCTCCCCGAAGGGCGGGGTCGGGGCAACCATAGGGGTGACGACGCTCGCGCTCCGGGCTATAGCGGCCCGCGAGGAGGACGCCGCGATGGTCTCGGAGATTTTCAACCCCGACCGATGGGACGAAGTCGAAGGCTTCGATTTCCAGGACATAACCTATCACCGGGCCAAGGATCACGGCACGGTCCGCATCGCCTTCGACCGACCCGAGGTGCGTAACGCCTTCCGGCCGCCGACCGTCGATGAGCTCTACCGGGCCCTCGACCACGCCCGGCAGTGCAGCGACGTGGGCTGCGTGCTCATCACGGGCAACGGGCCGTCTCCGAAGGATGGCGGTTGGGCATTCTGCTCCGGCGGCGACCAGCGCATTCGAGGCCGCGACGGCTATAAGTACGAGGGGGCCGAGGGGGTCGATCCCGCCCGCCTCGGTCGTCTGCACATCCTCGAAGTACAGCGGCTGATTCGTTTCATGCCGAAGATCGTCATCGCCGTGGTGCCCGGCTGGGCCGTGGGCGGGGGCCACAGCCTGCACGTCATCTGCGACATGACCCTCGCCTCCGAGGAGC
>JAFDCW010000897.1 GCA_019312705.1 Deltaproteobacteria bacterium | reverse complement strand
TCGAGCATCTCTTCTTCGACCAAAATCTCGCTGATGCGCTCGAGGGAGTCTCGGTTCTGGTCGAGCAGCGCCCGGGCGCTCGCCAGGGCCTCTTCCACGAAGCGCCGAACCTCGCGGTCGATGGTATCCGCGAGGTGTTCGCCGATCTGCTGGCTTACGGTGACCGCGCTTCCGTCCTTACCAGGTAGGTACATCGGCTGGCGGCGCCCGCTCACGGAGACCGGGCCGACCTCTTCACTCATGCCGAAGTCGACCACCATCGCCCGCGCGAGATCCGTCGCCCGTTGAAGGTCGTTCTGGTCTCCCGTCGACGAGGCACCGCAGATGAGCTCCTCGGCGGCCCGTCCCCCGAGCAAGCTCACCATGCGCGCCCGCAGCGCCCGAGCGGTCATGGAGTGACGCTCGCGCTCCGGCGTGGAGAGGGTGAAACCGAGAGCCCGGCCCCGGGGGATGATCGAGATCTTGTGCACCACCTCGTCCTCCCCGGCGAGCACGCCGGCGAGGGCGTGGCCGACTTCGTGGTACGCGGTCCGGCGCTTCTCGTCCTCGGTGAGGATTAGGGTTTTGCGCTCGAGGCCGGCGATCACCCGGTCGATCGCCCGGGTGAAGCACGCCTGGTTTACCTCGTCGCGGTTGTCCCGGGCGGCGAGGATCGCGGCCTCGTTGATGAGGTTCTTGAGGTCGGCCCCGGCAAAACCCGGGGTCGTCATGGCGAGGGCCTCGAGGTCGACGTCGTCGGCGAGGGGAACGCCGCGCACGTGCACCTTCAGGATGGCGATGCGCCCGGGTCGGTCCGGTACGTCGACCACGACCTGGCGATCGAAACGCCCGGGCCGCAGGAGGGCGGCGTCGAGGATTTCGGGGCGGTTGGTCGCGGAGAGCACGACGACGGCGTCCTGGTCGGCGAAGCCGTCCATCTCGACGAGGAGCTGGTTCAGGGTTTGCTCGCGCTCTTCGTTGCTGCCGACCCCTGAACCCCGGCTGCGACCGATGGCGTCGAGCTCGTCGATGAAGATGATGGACGGGGCGTTCTCGCGGGCCTTTTTGAAGAGGTCTCGGACCCTCGCTGCGCCGACCCCGACGAGCATCTCGACGAACTCCGAGCCGCTGATCGAGATGAACGGAACGCCCGCCTCGCCGGCGACGGCCTTGGCCATCAGCGTCTTGCCGGTGCCCGGGGGACCGATGAGCAGCACGCCTCGGGGGATGACGGCTCCGAGGCGGTGAAAGCGTGCGGGATCCTGGAGGAAGCCGATGATCTCCTGGACCTCTTCTTTGGCCTCGTCGCACCCGGCGACGTCGGCGAAGGTCGTCTTCGATTGGTCGGCGGTGACCAGGCGGGCCTGGGAGCGCCCAAAGGAGAAGACGCTCGGCTGCCCTCCACGGCCCAATCCGCCCCCCATGCCGCCGCCGCGGGAGGCACGCCAGGAGAAGTACATGATGGCCCCGAAGAGGGCGAGGTACAGGAGCCAGGGCATGTTGTATCAACAGTTAAGCATTCGCCTTCCCGAACGGCAATGGTGAAGGCCCTTTGTCGTGGCGCGGCGCCGTCCTTTGAGTAGGATCCGCCCCGCCCATGACCCACCCGAAGAAGCGCATCGTCCTGATCAGTACCGGCGGGACCATCGAGAAGACCTACGATCCCCTGAGCGGCCTGCTCTCCAATGACGTCTCGGTCCTCGACGTCATGTTCACCAAGCTGGCCATCCTGGGGGTCGAGGTGACTCGAGTGCCCCTCATGAACAAGGATAGCCTGGGCATGAGTGAGGCCGACCACGGCCTCATCGCCAAGACGGCGCTGAACCTCGGCGAGGCCTACGACGGGGTCATCGTCGTCCATGGTACGGACACCTTGGCGGTCACCGGCGAGAGCATCTACGACGCGGCCGACGGCAAGCCCCCGGTCCCCGTCGTGCTCACCGGCGCGATGCGCCCCTACGCCCTGCGCACCACCGACGCGATCCAGAACCTCACCGAGGCCCTCCTCGCCGTCCAGCTCGTCACCCCCGGCGTCTACGTCGCGATGCACAACAAGGTCCTCGCTTTCCCCGGCGTCCTGAAGGACCTCGACGCCGGCACCTTCGTCTGGCACGCCCCCCGCGACCCCGAGTAGAAACGAACCAACCAGCGCGACGGGGAGACCGTCCCCAAACGTCCAAACGGCTCGGTGGCTCGCGGTCCAGGCGATGCTGTTTAGAACCCGACGCGGGCAAGGGCCCGGGCCACGCTGTCCACTGCGTGCACGAGGTCCGGATGGGAGTCTTCGAAATCCTCGATGGATTCGCGCAGGCGGTCGACCCAGTTCGTGGGCTCGGCCTTCGGGTCGTGGTCCTCTTCGGCGAGCTTCGTCAAGATCTCCCGGAGCGTCCCGGTGAGCAGAAGTCTGGCTTCGTCGCCGAGGTTGTCGGAGGCCTCGAGTTGCTCGTGCAGGGAGTCGAGGGTCGCGCGGATGTCTTCGTC
>JAFDCW010000191.1 GCA_019312705.1 Deltaproteobacteria bacterium | reverse complement strand
CGTTGCCTATGTACATCCGCGGCACACGCCCCTTCGGAGGGGCTCAGGGCGTGTAGGCGGCGCCGTCAGGCGTCGGGAACATGAAGAGGGACGCTACCTGACCCGCCTTCACCCGGAAGTTAATCGTGGCGATGGGCGTCGCGTCTGCCCCGAGGAAAGCCGTGGCGGTGAAGTCGCCCGGCGCGGCATTGAGCACGCCCCAGACACCGACGGTGCTGGTTTCGGTCAAGCTTGCCGAAAAGGAGCCGTCCTCGGTCGCATAGAATGCGGTGCCCGAACCCGTGGTCAGCTCGACCCGCATGCCGCTGCTGAGCCGACTGGCACAGTCCAGCGCCCCCAGGCCGATCACGCCGTTCGTGTCGTAGTCCTGGGTCTCTGCCAAGACGAGGGCGATCACGTTGATCGCAGTCTCATTGATGATCGCCGCCGAGGGGCTCGCGTCGTTCACGACGGGAGTGGAGGTGTAGTACTCGTGGAGCAGAGTTCCGGTCAGATTCACCGTGACGAAACCCCAGTACGGATTGGGGTCGGTCGGTAGGGTGAGCGTCACCATGCCCATGGAATCGGTCGTCCCAGTGTCCGTCGGAGATGCGCAAGCGATGTCGTCCCAGGGGCAGTACTGAACGCTGGCGCCCACGGCCGGGCCGCTCGCGCCGAAGTCGGTGAGGGTCACGGTGACGTCTGCGGTGGTCGCGGCCGGCGTGCCAGTGGTAACCGAGCCGAGGCAAGACCAGTCCGGCACGTAGGGCGGCATCGCATCGCCCGTGTCGCCGCTCCCGCTGTCCGTCGGCCCCGTGTCCGTCGGGCTGCTGTCCATGGCGCCAGTGTCGGCGACGCCGGTGTCGGCGACGCCGGTGTCCGTCGGCGTGGTGTCGTCCCCGCATCCGCCGATCGATAATAGTGCCGCCGCCAATACGATGTGAAGTGTCGTGCTCATTGCAATTCCCCCGTTTTGCTGCGCTCGGAGAGCGCATGTCCCTGGGAGATCTATGCACCGGCACTCTCCACGTTGTGTGGGTCGTCACCACCATGCACGCCACTCAGTCGGAGACCCTTGGTGCCGTCGGCTTCGTTGAATTCGGAGGCTGTCATGGGGGGTCAATCCGGGACCAGGTGGCCATCGACGCGCACTTGGAAGAGGAAGTACGGGGGCATGCACGCGCCTTGCCCCTCGGGTGCGTCGGGGACGGCGACGCAGAGATAGTCGTCGCGGCAGGGGTCATCGAGATCGCAGCGTCTGAGCCAGGTTGGGTGGGCATCGTCGCCGAGGCAGGTGTCGAAGTTTTGGCGGTGCTCCGATAGGCAGCGCGTGAAACCGTCGAAGCGTGTGCCCTGGCCATTGGGGACGGGGCCGCAGATGCGGTCCCCGACGACGGTGCCGAAGGTCTCGCAGGGCGCGGCGCAGATGCCGTTGGGAAATCCGTTCGCGCTCGGTGCCGCCCGGGCCGGTCCATCGTCGATGGGCAGACAGGCTTCGGTCCGAACTCCGCGGATGCGGTCCCGGAGGCCCCGGCGATCGCGGGTCATCAGGCCCGCTTCGGTCCCGTCGCCGGCGTGCGGTCCATCGGCCGGGGCACAGGCGCCGACGTCGTCACCGTGACGGTCCTTGCAGACGTTGTCCTCGGCGCAGGTCCAGGCCTCGAAGGTCGGGTCTCCGAGCCCGCAGGCGTCGCCGACGCGGCCCGTCGAGGCCCCGCGGTCCGCGAAGGGGCGTGCGGGCAAGGGGCGTTCTTCGGCGATGGCGCGCAGGACATCGGCGCGAAACGGGAGCTCGCGCAGCAAGTGCGGGCTGATGCCAACTTCGATGGCGTTGTGGGGGCTGGTGCCGGGGCGGTCTTCGCCGAGGATGTGAAAGCCGGCCAGGGCGCGCGTTGCATGGCAGCCCTTGCACGACATCTCGTCGAGGCGGCGCATGAGGCCGACCTGGGACCTGACCAGAGACAGAGTCTCGAAGTCGACGCCTTCGGGGGGCCTTTCCGGATCGGGCAAGATCTGTGACCAGGGACGGTTCGCATATCGCGACAATCCACGCGGGTGCACCGATACGCTGCGCTCGGCGAGGAATGGCGCCGGCAGGATGGCCGTGCCGTCATCGACCCCGGCGACGTTGTCCCGGAGCCACTGCCGCAACTCGGTGCGCCCACGGCCGCCCAGGCGCTGAGTGGGAGTGTTCTCCAGCGGCGCGACGACCACCCGGTCGCCCTCGAAGTGGAAGACTCGGAGCACGTACTCGGCGTGACCGCCGAGGGAAGGGCGAATGCCGGATGGCCAGCGCCCGGACTGGAAGTTCACCTCGAGGCGTGCCGGGCGCGGGTCGCCCCCCAGGGGGCTGGTCTCGGAACGAAGTGATGCGTGGAGGTCGTGCGCATCGGCGAGGCCGAGCCACCATCGCGCCACGGCCGGGCAATCGCCGCTCTGGATGAAGACCGCGTTGAGGGTCATCGGCAGACGTGAGCCCGCATGGTCCTCTCCGTAGGCTAGGCGGTAGATCAGCCTCACTTCACCGCACGCGTCGGGGGTCGTATGAATGCGGTCCATGCGATTGACGATGGCCACCAACTCGAAGCGGGTGCTGTGGCGGTTGAGCCAACGGGGGTTGAAGAGACGGTGCCGTGCAGAGAGCCCGACGCGTGCGGAGGGGTCACGCCACCTCGCGACCGAATCATCGAGGCCGACGAGGTCGACGAACGCGCGGTAGTGAGAACTCGTTCGGTGCAGGGCTCGGGTGCTGGGCCCCTCTGCGCCCAGGATGTCGTGCAGCGCGAGCCCATCGGCATCGAGCGCCATCAAGAGCTCGGCGTCGGTGACCAGGAGCGGTGCGAGGGCGTGGCGGGGAGCTTCGTGGACCCGGTCGGGCGGCGGGGCGGTCGCGACTTCACCGACTGGAGACGCTTCAGCGACCGGGACTTCGGTTCGAGGGCCTCCGGGGCCGTGGGCCACGGGCCCGGGACTCGGCGCCGGCGGCGCACCGCACGCCGCCGATGTCAGGAGCAATGCCCAGGGAAAGACCAGAAGCTCCATAGGCACAGAGGTCCGCGGGGCCCTGAGGTGGCGAGGCACCGACGGACGGTACCCCAGAGTCGACGCCCGGGGTGCACGCTCCATTGATGTTTGCGGAACACGCACTAACCTGTCCCGAGATGCCGCAGCGCTACAGCGACGACGAGATGCGCGAGATCCTTCGCCGGGCCATCGACGCCGGGGGCGATTCGGGGGAATTCGAGCACGAAGACCTCGTCGCCGCGGCGGCCGAGGTCGGGATCGATTCGGTCGCCGTCGACCGAGCCGCGCGGGAGCTCCAGGACGAAAGCGAGGCCCTCGAGCGGGTCCTCGCCAAGCAGCGGAAGAAGCGGCGCTCGTTCTTTCGGTCTGCGGCCACCATGGCGGTGATCAACGCCTTCCTTTTTGCCGTCGACACTCTGACCGGCGGCGGGGCGACGTGGTTCTACTGGCCACTCCTCGGCACCTCCCTGATGCTGGCCATGTCGGCGATCAAGGTCCTGCCGCCGATGAGCGACGATACCCGGGACGGGCTCGTCGCCACCGAGCGCGGTCGCATCGCCAGGCGCCGGGCCCGGGAGACGCGGCGCCTCGAGAAAGAAGCCGACCGGCGGGCCCGGAAGGCACGCCGGGGGCGCCGAAGTTCGGTCGAGAGCGCCTTCGAGAGCGCCGTCGAAGAGGGGGTGTCCGCGCTCCTCGGCGCCTTGGCCACGCAGATCGCCCGGGTTACCTCGAATCCAGATGGCGGCGATGGGCGGGCTCCGGGCGAGTTTCATCGCTACGTGGCTGGCGAGAAGAACGAGAGAGGCGCCCGGGCCGCCGTCCCGCGCGCGCCCAAGACGGCTGAGCCAAGCCAGGGCAGCGCCGGGCCCGAGCTGCGCGTTGCGGTCGATCAGGCAGCGAACGAGGTCGTCGAAGAAGAGCTTCAGGCCTCGCGTGAATCGCGCCAAGAGCGCAAGTGAGCGGCGTCCCCGGGCGGGCAGATGACCTCGTCCTGGACGCCGGCCGGGCCCCCTGCGCACCCGAATACGCGCTGTGAGATTATTCGGGTTTTTCGCCGTGATCGAAGATGACGCGGAAGCTGCGCACGTTGTCATCGCCCTCGTCGGCGTCTGGGAGGCGTGATGAGAGGTTGGTGACGACGACCACGACGCGGGCGGTCCGGCGGTCGGTGAAGTCGAGCTGGGTGTAGCTCCGGGTCAGGCGCCGGGGTGGTGTGCTCATGCGGCCGAGCTCCTTGCCCTCGGCGTCGAGGCTCACGGCGACGAAGGACCACCTCACACCGAACTCGCCCCGGAGCCAGAGGCGCAGCCGGTCCCCCACTTGCGCTTCGCGTACGTCGACTTCGAAGTAGGCGCTGCCGAAGGGCTCGAGGGGGGGGTCGTGGGGCCGCGTGTACTTTGGTAGTTCGGACCAGGCGAAGCTCTCGGTGACCGGCACGGTCGCGTCCGATGGCAGGGAGTGCCCCCACGGACGTTCGCCCCAGTGCCCCTCGGATACGCGGGCCTCGGATCCCACGTAGTAGCGAGCGATGGCGAGTTCTTCGATCAAGGCCGGCACGTCGTCGTGGGTGAGGGAGAAGGCAGCCTCGATCGCCTCCCACATGTCCGGGCTCGCTCGGAGACCGATCGCCCGTCTCTCCCAGGTTCGCTGCCGTGCGATCTGCCAGATGTCGTGCACGAAGCGGCCGGTGCCGTGGTCGTGGCGCTCGGCGATCTCGGCCAGGAGGATGGCGCCACCATCGCCCGATGCTTCGGCCTCTTCGGCCTCTTCGGGGCTGTCGGGCTCCCCTTTGACCGTGGTCCAGCCCCGATGGGCCTCTTGCTGGTGTCTTGTCACCGCGCCGTCATCGCAACCCCAGGTGCCCGTGAGCAGCCAGGTCAGGTAGGTGGCGGTGGCCCGGCGCCAGGTGAGGGCCTCGGCCGGGTCTTGGCCGATGAGCATTGCCTGGGCGTAGGCCGAGGTGACGCAGGCAGCGAGGTCGCGAGCGCCCACGGCGCGGTCGACGACGGCGAAGGCCGGGGCGCTGTCCAGGTAGCTGGTGAGCTGCCGAGGGTCCGGGTAGGCCGCGTCGCCGCGGGCCTGGTCGCCCACGAGGTAGAGGTCGAAGTCGTAGGAGCCTCCGGCCCCGCCATCGCTTGGGGGGGGCTGCCAGCCCCGGACCTCGAGATCGTCGTAGGCGGCCTCGAGGGCGGTGAGGGCGGCCTGGGCCCTGGCCTCGGGGACCTCGATGGAGGCGTGCACGGCCAAGGGCCGAAGCTCCGAGCGGACGACGATGGGCAGGTCCGGGCGCGGCGAGGGGCGCGGCAGGGCCACCCGGCCCCCTTCCCACCGGCGCTGGGACCACATGTAGTTATTGATCAGTTCGAGTTGGCCCTGGGCCCCGGCCGGGGGCGCCAGGATGGCCGCGGCCCCCAGGGCGGCCCAAAGGACGGCCCAATTGACGGCCATGACGCGGGGCCTCGAGGGGGGCGTCGGAATATCAAGCATTTGACACGATCCCCACGATTCTTCTACACCGACTGCTGAAGGAGAACTGATGGCCGAGGCGCAATTCGATCCAGGTGGTTTCTATCAGTTTGACCTCCAAGAGGGGAGCGTGCGTACAAAGGACGGGGCACGGGTCCTGGTCTTGTCCGACACCGCCCTGGCCCCTTTGGTTTCAGCGGCTGTGAAATCTGGCGATGTGGGGGCCCTGATTGGCCTCGGTAGCCACCTCGGCACCCTCGCCAAGGCCAATCTCGGTACCGATCCGGCCGCGACCACCCCGGAAGGGGTGTTGGCCCATGCTTCCTCGGTCGTTTCACTCTTCGGTTGGGGAAAGCTCGGCTTCGAACGCTGGGGTGAGGCCCTGGCCCTGACCGTCGATGGCGCCCCGACCTTCGGGGATGCCGGGACAGCTCTCGGCGCCTTCTTGACGGGTTTGCTCTCGGCGCTCGGTGACCAACCGGCCGACTGCGTTCCCGTCGGTGAGCGTTTCCTCGTGGTTTCTCCGGAAGCTGCCGACCAGGTCCGAGGGTGGGCCTCTGGCGGCGATGACGTGCCGACGATCGTCGGACGCATGGGGGTGTCGTCGTGAGCCAGGTTCAGCAGCTCGAGTCGCTCTTGTCGTTGGTTCAGCGCAACCGACAGCAGCCCCGAGTCGCGACCGCACCGGCCGACGCAGCGGCCCGGCGGTCGACTTCGAGTCCCCTCGAGTTGGCCATAGGCGGCGCGGCCCACCCCGCGGCCCCGAAGCCCTCGGCCCCGAAGCCCGCGGCCCGGAAGCCCATGGCCGCGAAGCCCGCGGCCCCGAGACCCGCGGCCCGGAAGCCCATGGCCGCGAAGCCCATGGCCGCGAAGCCGATGGCCGCGAAACCGATGGCCGCGAAGCCTGCGGCTCCTAGGCCCATGGCGAAGTCCCCGCCCCGGCCCGCCGCTCCGGCGAGGCCCGCCCCCGCTGCGCCTGCCGCCAAGGCTCCGGTGGCCGCCACGCCGATCGCCCAAGCCCAGGTTGCTGCGCCGAGCGCGCCCGTTGCGACGAGCGCCCAGAGTGCAGTCGTCGTCGAGCCCAAAACCTTCGGTGAGCTTCTGACCCGGAGCCTCGCCCTCCGGCCACGCTGATTGCGAGGGCCGAGTGCTGCTCGCAGTCGACGTTGGCAATACGCACATCGTCCTCGGTCTCTACGAGGGTGAGCGGCTGGTCCACGACTTTCGCATCGAGTCGTCCCGGGGCCGGACCGTCGACGAATTGCACGTGCTCTTGCACAACCTCCTCGGCGTCGCTGGGGTGGACCGGTCGAAGGTGCGGGGCAGCATCCTCGCGTCGGTAGTCCCGAACCTCGGAGAGGTCTTCGAAGAAGCCGTCGACCGGGCTTTCGACCTGGACATGTTGGTGGTCGGTCCCGGTCTCAAGACGGGCATGCCGATCCTCTACGAGAACCCTCGGGAAGTCGGCGCCGACCGAATCGTCAACGCCGTCGCAGCCTACGAGAGATGTGAAGGCGCGGTGGTCGTCGTCGACTTCGGCACCGCGACGACCTTCGACTGCATCTCCGAGCGCGGCGAGTACCTCGGCGGCTGCATCGCGCCGGGCATCAGCATCAGCGCCAACGCCCTCTTCGCCCGAGCCGCGAAGCTCCCGCGGGTCGAAATCAAAAAGCCCCCCCGGACCATCGGTCGCAATACCGTGCACTCGATGCAGGCCGGCATCATCTTTGGCTACGTCGGTCTCGTCGACGGCCTGGTCGACCGCATCCGTGTCGAGATGGACTGCGACATCTCGGTCCTGGCGACGGGTGGCCTGGCGCCGCTGTTGACGCCGGAGAGCCGGTGCATCCAGGACTTCGACGAGTTTCTGACCCTCGATGGACTACGCATTCTCTGGGATCGAAATCGGCAACCCCCTTGAAAGCCGCGCGCCTCAGGTAGCGCCGCGGCGGAGGATTGCTGCGACCCGATTGATCTCCTGCTTGATGAAGGGGTTCGTCGGGTCGAGGGCGAGGGCTCGCTTCATCAGCTTCCAGGCGGCGGTCGGGTCACGGTTTTCGATGGCCTTGGCGCGATCGAACCACTGGAGGGCCTCGGTCGAGCCGATGCGCGGCTTCGAGGGCTTGC